>JBNLCA010000675.1:0-2743 GCA_050303575.1 Paracoccaceae bacterium | reverse complement strand
GTGGGGCGTTCCAGCGCGTAGACGCCCTGCGCGCCGACCTTGCCGACGACCGAGACGGTGGCGCCGTCGCCGGCGACGCGGCGGACAAGGACCTGCGGGTCGGGCGTCTGCGCTTCGAGTTGGCGGGTGATCGTCTGGCGCAGCGCCTCGGGCGTGTTGCCGGCGGCGCGGATGCGGCCGGCATAGGGCACGAAGATGAAGCCCGCGCCGTCGACCTGCACCTCTTCCAGCTGGGTCGAGTTCTGGCCCTCGTTGACCAGGATGCCCTGGTCGACGTTCTCCCAGATGCCGATGCCGAGCCGGTCGCCCGGGCGGATCGTGTCCGAGCCGACGACGCCGGCATTCTCGAACCCAGACGAGAAGCCGTAGGCCGGCGAGATGGCGGTGGCGCGCGTAACCGTATCGTTGACGGGAATGACGAAGGCATTGCCCTGACGCTCGACCGAGCCGGCAAGGATCTGGTTCTTCGTGGGGCCCGAGCGCGGCAGCCCGCAGCTCGAAACCAGAGCGACGAGTGCCAGAAGGGCAACCCCCCTGGCCCACCGGACCGTCAATCCTGTCACAAGCGTACTCCCGAGCGGAACCTGCCGAAGTCTTCTTTTTAGCGAGGTTACGGAAACAGGGCCAGTGTTGCCAGCGGGTTAGTCGCGCGAACCGGCAACAACCTGCAACTGTTGCCGGGGGGCCGCGTTGCCGGACAGGAACGCGTCATAGGGATCCTCGGTCGCCAGCATCATGTCGATGACCTGCCTGAGGGCCGCCCGGCGCCCGCGCGCGGCGTAAAAGCCACCGGGAATCTGTGAGGTTTCAAGGAGATAGCGGCGAAAATCGCGGTAGGCCCGGGCATCGGGCCGCTTCGGTGCGGCGAAGAAGTCGGCGATCTCCTGGGACGAGACGAACTCGGGCTTGGAATAGACCGCCTGTCCGAAGGCCTTGAGCGGAATGCCGCGCCAGAGCGCCTGCTGGCCGGCGGTCGAGTTCACCGTGACGGCCGTGCGCGCCTCGTCGAGGAGGCGGGCCAGCTTGCCGCCGGGCAGATAGGCGACCCGTTCGGCAATGCCGTGCTGCGCGGCGAGGCGGCGGATCGTGGCACGGAGCGGCGTGCGGCCATCCTCAAGCGGATGCGCCTTGAAGACCAGCCGGTGATGGCGCGGCGCGCCCTCGGCGAAGCCCTCGATGACGACGCCGAGAAACTCCTCCATCGTCGCGAAGGGACCATGGTCACGGAAGCTCGCGTCATGCGCCAGTTGCAGCAGGACAAGGTGATAGGGCTGGCCTGACCACGAGATCCGGCGGCTGAGCCACCGGCGTTCCGCCGCGACCAGGGGCATTGTCAGCAAGCGCTTGAGATGCAGGCGGAATTCCTGAGCGACGCCAAGTTCGCGATGCGGCCGGAAATTGCCGTAGCCGCGGTTCGCCAGGAGAACGAAGGCATGGTAGACGAAGCCGTAGAAGACGTGCTGGCGCATGTCGCCCCAGTGCGTCGGCGCCTCGGGCTGGTCGAGATCGGCCTTTTCCAGCGCCGCCTGCATCTCGGCCAGCGACATCTCCATCAGCCGCGAATGGCCGTTCGAGCCGCCACGCTCGTAGGTGCACCAGTAGGGGCGGAGATAGCCTTCCTCGAAAACATGCACCGTCAGGCCGCGCGCCTTGGCCCGCGCCACGGCCTCGGCATGGATCGGCCGCGTGTCGCCGTAAAGCACCAGATCGGTGATCCGTTTCTCGGCCAGAAGGGCATCGAGCGTTGCCGGCCAGTCTTCGGGACTGCCGCGATAGGGGACATAGCTTTGCCGGTCGCGCCAGAAGGCCGCGTCTCCGGCGTTGAAGCCGACGCGCCAGACCTGTGCGCCGGCGCGCTCCAGCATCCGGCCGAGCAGCCGGAAGAACGGCCCGTGCGGCCCCTGCAGGAACAGGAATGTCCGTTCGCTTGTCTGCACCATTTACCCTTTCGGCCCATCCCTAGCGGGCGGGTCGCACTCCGTCACGCCGATTATGCCGGATTTTCCGGCCCTTTTACGGCGCGCACCGGGCTGAGCATGGGCACCGAAGACTGAACATCCGGTTTCGGCGCTTGCACGGGACCGGCCCCCGCGATACCTCGAAAGCAAGGAGCGGCCCATGTTCACAGGCATCATCACCGACATCGGCGAGGTCCTGGCGCTGGATCAGCGCGGCGACCTCATGGCGCGGATCGGCACCGCTTACGCGCCCGAAACCATCGCCATCGGCGCCTCGATCGCCTGCGACGGCGTCTGCCTGACGGTGGTCGACCGCGGATCCGAGGCCGGGCGCGGCTGGTTCGAGGTGCAGATCTCGGCCGAAACGCTGTCGAAAACCAATCTCGGCGGCAACGCCGGCTGGTCGGTGGGCCACAGGATAAACCTCGAACGCGCGCTCAAGGTCGGCGACGAGCTGGGCGGGCATATCGTCTCGGGCCATGTCGATGGCGTGGCGCGCGTGGTCTTGGTGTCGGACGAGGGCGAGAGCACCCGCGTCCGCTTCCGGGCGCCAGATACGCTCGCCGGCTTCATCGCGCAGAAGGGCTCGGTGGCGCTGAACGGCACATCGCTGACCGTGAACAAGGTCGAGGGCACCGAGTTCGGCGTCAACCTGATCCCGCACACCAAGGAAGTCACCACCTGGGGCGGCGTGAAGGAGGGTGACGCGGTCAACCTCGAGATCGACACGCTGGCGCGTTATGTCCAGCGGCTGCAGGAGTGGGCGGCATGAGCGGCATCGGTCA
>JBNLCA010000674.1:0-3213 GCA_050303575.1 Paracoccaceae bacterium | reverse complement strand
CAGATCTGGCGGATGAAGTCCGACGGCACGGGCCACGAGCAGCTTTTCGAGGACGGCTTCGTCAACTGGTTCCCGCATCCGTCGCCGGACGGGCGGACGCTCCTCTACCTTGCCTATCCGGCCGGAACGACGGGCCATCCCAAGGACAAGGCGGTGGCGCTGTGCCTTGCCGACATGGACGGCGGGAACCGGCGGCGGGTGCTTGAGTTCAACGGCGGGCAGGGGACGATCAACGTGCCCTGCTGGTCGCCGGACGGGCGCGCCTTCGCCTACGTGCGCTACGAGCCCTGACGGCGGATATTTTGACATTCGAGGGGCTTGCGGGACTGTTGCGCAGATCCCACATCTGACCTGAGACCCGGAGGGGCGTGCCGCATCGGCGGGCGCACGGAGCCGGGGGCTTTAGAGAAGGAGATACCGATGAACCTGGAAAAGTTCACGGAACGGTCGCGCGGATTCCTTCAGTCCGCACAGACCATCGCGATGCGCGAGGGGCAGCAGCGTGTTGTGCCCGAGCATCTTCTGAAGGCACTGATGGATGACGAACAGGGCCTTGCCGCCAACCTGATCAAGCGATCGGGGGGCGAGCCTTTGCGCGTGGCCGAAGCGGTGAATGTCGCCGTCGGCAAGCTGCCGAAAGTCTCGGGCGGCGACGGGCAGGTCTATGTCGATACCGCGCTGGTGCGAGTGCTCGACGAGGCGGAGAAGCTGGCCAAGAAGGCCGGCGACAGTTTCGTGCCGGTCGAGCGTCTGCTGATGGCCCTCGCCATGACGCCGGGCAAGGCGAAGGACGCGCTGGAGGCCGGCGCGGTTTCGGCGCAGAAGCTGAACGGCGCGATCAACGATATCCGCAAGGGCCGGACCGCCGACACCGCGTCGGCCGAGGAAGGCTATGACGCGCTGAAGAAATACGCGCGCGATCTGACCGAGGCGGCGGAGGCGGGCAAGATCGATCCGATCATCGGCCGCGACGAGGAAATCCGGCGCGCCATGCAGGTTCTGAGCCGGCGGACGAAGAACAACCCCGTCCTGATCGGCGAGCCGGGCGTCGGCAAGACTGCCATCGCCGAGGGTCTGGCGCTGCGCATCGTCAACGGCGACGTGCCGGAGAGCCTGAAGAACAAGAAGCTGATGGCGCTCGACATGGGCGCGCTGATCGCCGGGTCGAAGTACCGCGGCGAGTTCGAGGAGCGGCTGAAGGCGATCCTGAAGGAGATCGAGGCGGCCGCGGGCGAGATCATCCTTTTCATCGACGAGCTGCACACGCTGGTCGGCGCCGGCAAGACCGACGGCGCGATGGATGCGGCGAACCTGATCAAGCCGAGCCTGGCGCGGGGCGAGCTGCATTGCGTCGGCGCGACCACGCTGGACGAGTACCGCAAATATATCGAGAAGGACGCGGCCCTGGCCCGCCGGTTCCAGCCGGTGATGATCGAGGAGCCGACGGTCGAGGACACGATCAGTATCCTGCGCGGCATCAAGGAGAAGTACGAGCTGCACCACGGCGTGCGGATCAGTGACTCGGCGCTGGTCGCGGCGGCGACGTTGTCGCACCGCTACATCACGGACCGGTTCCTGCCGGACAAGGCGATCGACCTGATGGACGAGGCGGCGTCGCGCCTGCGCATGGAAGTGGATTCCAAGCCCGAGGAGCTGGACGCGCTCGACCGCGAGATCCTGCAGAAGCAGATCGAGGCCGAGGCCCTGAAGAAGGAGGACGATGCCGCCTCGAAGGAGCGGCTGGTCAACCTGGAAAAGGAACTCGCCGATCTTCAGGACCGGTCGAACGAGATGACCGCGCGCTGGCAGGCGGAGCGCGACAAGCTCGAGTCCGGCCGCGATCTGAAGGAGCAGCTGGACCAGGCGCGGATCGAGCTCGATCACGCCAAGCGCGAGGGCAACCTGGCGCGGGCGGGCGAGCTGAGCTACGGCATCATCCCCGAGCTCGAGCGCAAGCTGGGCGAGGCCGAAAGCGATGACGACGGGCTGATGGTCGAGGAGGCCGTGCGTCCCGAGCAGATCGCCCAGGTGGTCGAGCGCTGGACCGGCATTCCGACCACGAAGATGCTGGAAGGCGAGCGCGAGAAGCTCCTCAAGATGGAGGAGGAGATCGGCCGCCGGGTGATCGGCCAACGGACCGCTGTGACGGCCGTGTCGAACGCCGTGCGCCGCGCGCGCGCGGGCCTCCAGGACGAGAACCGGCCGCTCGGCTCGTTCCTGTTCCTCGGCCCGACGGGCGTCGGCAAGACCGAGCTGACGAAGGCGCTTGCCGAGTACCTGTTCGACGACGACGCGGCGATGACCCGGATCGACATGTCCGAGTTCATGGAGCAGCATTCGGTCGCTCGCCTGATCGGCGCACCGCCGGGCTATGTCGGCTATGACGAGGGCGGCGTGCTGACCGAATCCGTGCGGCGGCGGCCCTACCAGGTGCTGCTCTTCGACGAGGTCGAGAAGGCGCATCCCAAGGTCTTCGACGTGCTTCTGCAGGTCCTGGACGACGGCCGGCTGACCGATGGCCAGGGCCGCACGGTCGACTTCAAGCAGACGCTCATCATCCTGACCTCGAACCTCGGGACGCAGGAGCTGAGCCGGCTTGAGGACGGCGCCGACGCGGGCGATGCCAAGCGCCATGTGATGGAGGCCGTCCGGGCGCATTTCCGGCCGGAGTTCCTGAACCGGCTGGACGATGTGATCGTGTTCGACCGGCTGAGCCGGAAGGACATGGACGGCATCGTCGCGATCCAGCTCAAGCGGCTGGAGAAGCGACTGGCGGAGCGCAAGATCGTGCTCGAGCTGGACGACGGCGCGCGCAAGTGGCTTGCCGACGAGGGCTACGATCCGGTCTATGGTGCGCGGCCCTTGAAGCGGGTGATGCAGCAGGCGCTGCAGAACCAGCTGGCCGAGGCGATCCTGGCGGGCGAAATCCACGACGGCAGCACGGTTTCCGTGACCGCCGGGTCCGAGGGACTGATCGTCGGCGACCGGGTGGCGACCTCGAACCGGCGCAAGCCCGACGACGCGGTCGTGCACTGAGACGGTAGGGTCAAGTTGGACCCGGCGCATCCTTACGGTGCGCCGGGTTATCTTTCGCGTGATTGCCGAACAGAGCAGTGTCGAGCGCCGGCCCGTGGGTTGGCGCTGCGACGGTTGTGCGTGGCACTTTATAGTGCCGCCTGCCTCCAACGGTGTCGTTCATCCCAGGTGGCGCAG
>JBNLCA010000673.1:0-3812 GCA_050303575.1 Paracoccaceae bacterium | reverse complement strand
GAAATCGAGGCCGACTTCTTCACCCCGCAGATCGCCAGCCTGCCGCTGCGCTATGTGCAGGACTGGTACTCGGCCGCCTGCGATCCGGCGGGCGTGCCGAAGGAAACCTGGGCCTATCTCCTGCCGCGTATCCTCGAGGTCCTCGCAGCGGACGAAGACGCGACCACGTTCGGAAAGGAAGTCACCCTCAAACGGTTCGAGACCGGCAATCCCGCGAACTGGACGGCGCGCGAGTGGGACGTCCTCGACCGCTTCCGGCGCGCGTACCTCGACCGCGAGATTGCGCGCGAGGGCGAGTTCCTTGACGACACGCTCTGCATGTTCCGGCTGGGCGGCTGGCCCTTGCAGGACCTCATCGACCAGGTGGCGGTGGCCCCCGACGCGGTCCTCGCGCGACGGTTCTGGCACGACTGGTTCGCCAATCGCGCTCCGGGACGCGAGAGCATCCGGATCACCGCGTTCTGGGAGATGCCCGACAACACGACGGTCTGGGAGTTCTACTCCTCACGCCACCTCTGCGACCGTATTGAGGATCTGGCCGTTGCCGAGGATACCGACCCGGCCCTTGCCGAGAAGGCCCTCGCCGTCGCGGCCCTCGTCGAGATGTGCGGCGACTGGCGGCGGACCCCGACCTGACCGGTCCGCCTAATACATCGATTTGCGGTAGGCCTCTTCCAGACCCTCGTCGATCTTGCGCATCTCGCCCTTGTCCTCGGGTGCGCCGGTCGTCTGGTCGAGGATGATCTTCGACAGCGTCGGCATCTCGCTGCGGTCCTGGCGACTCTCGGGCTCCCACAGGCGCGCGCGGCGGAAGGCCTTGGCGCAATGCAGGAACACCTCGCCGATCCGGACCACGATGGCCAGCCGCGGGGCACGGTCGTTCACGGCCATGCTTTCCAGAAGCCCCGGATCGGTCACCAAGCATGCGGCGCCGTTCACCCGCAGCGTCTCGTCGAAGCCGGGCACCATGAAGAGGATCCCCACGTTCGGATTGGCCACGATGTTGGCCAGCGTATCGAGCCGGTTGTTCCCCGGCCGATCCGGGATCGCCAGCGTCCGGTCGTCCAGCACGCGGACGAACCCCGCCGGATCGCCACGCGGGCTGACATCCGCCTTGCCCTCGGGCCCCTGCGTGCCGATGCACAGGAACGGCGAGCGCCGGATGAACTCCCTCGCGTGCCGGTCGAGATGGTCCAGGCACTTCTGCACCGCGATCTCATGCGTCGCCGGGTAAAGCCCCCGCAACGTCGCCTCGTCGGATACGACATGCTCCGGCTCGATCTTGAAGTCCTTCATGCGCCCCTCCCCGTTCCGCTCGGCCCGACCCTAGCGGCTCGCCGATGGCTGGTCCATCAGCCGCCTGATCTCCTCGATCCGGTCCGAAGGCGCCGGGTGGGTCGACAGGAACGAGGCGTCGTCGCCGAAGTTGCGGCCGACATAGTCGAAGAAGTCGATCAGTCCCTGCGCGTCGTAGCCCGCTCGCTCGACCAGACCGACGCCGAACGCATCGGCCGAAGCTTCATGCCGGCGCGAATACTGCAGCGACAGGACGACGCTGCCTTCCAGCACGACATCCTCGACCACCGGACCGGTATCGCCGAAAAGCAGGGCCACCAGCACCGCGAAGCTGACCGAGCGGTAGAGCTGCCGCAGCCCGTGCTTCTCGACCACGTGGCCGATCTCGTGACCCAGCACGCCCGCCAGCATGTCCTCGCCGCTGACCGGATGGCCGATGGTCCGTTCCAGCGCCTCGGTGTCGTCGAACATCAGCCGGACGATCTCGTCGGTCACGATGATGGTGCCGTTCGGCAGGGCGACAGCATTCGGCCCCAGCCCCTCGAGCTTGCGGTAGACGAGGTGGAAGTCGAACGAGCCCCGCTCGCCTGGCGGCAGGTCGTCGATCAGCCGCTGGAAGATCGCCTCGACCCTGCGCCTGTCGTTCTCGCCCAGCGTGCTCGGCGTGGCGATGGCAAGGTCCACCGATGTCAGGACGCCGTCGTCGATCAGCGAGATCACCGGCGGCGGGGTCAGCGCCACCGCCGCACCCGCCATCAGGTCAAGCCCGTAGCGCCAGAGGAACAAGATGCCGGCCACGATGCCGACTAGGACCAGCACCAGCCGCGGATGGAACGCCTCGAACCGGTGCAGGGCGCCGCCCGCCGTCGGACCGGACAGCGCCTCGATGGCAGCGTGGTTCTCGGTCTCGAAGAGCGTCCCGTCCGGCAGCGTCACCCGCCGCGGCGCCCTGCCGAGCGGCGGGTCGATCTTGAGCTCGGAGATCAGGCAATGCGCCAACTGCTCGCCCAGGGGTCCCAGCACCTCGACCGATCCGCCCGACGGGCGCAGTACGGCGTCGATCCGGCGCGAGGAGCGGGCGGGATAGATGTGGCCAAGGATGTCCATCGTGCGATCCTACAGTGGCAGCCCGACGTCGAACCCGTCGAGGTCGGTGAAGGCGTCGCCCATCGCGGTCGTCCGCGTCTCGAGATCGCCGACGAACTCGTCCAGCGAGCCGCCGGGATAGAGCCGCGTGTGCGCCGCGCTGTAGCGCGCCTCGCGGATGCGTGCCCAGGGCAGCATCAGCCCCATCGAGATGATGATCAGGACCGCGTTCGAGAGCAGGATCCACGCAAAAGTCATCGGCTTCATGTCCGACACGAACCGGTGCTTGCCGTCGAGAACGGCGCCATTGAACAGGATGTTGCGGATGAAGGCGCGGTAGATTGCGCCCGCCGGGATGACGGCCAGGAAGATGAAACCGTAAATCGCGACGATGACCATCAACGCCGAAGCAGGGTCGGGCTCACGGTTTTGCTCGATCGCCGAGACGAAATCGTAGAACGGCGCGGCCATGAACAGGGCGAAGATCACCAGCCACAGGACCAGCCAGGCCACCGTTGCGAAGAACGCCTTGTAGAACGGTCCGATCCGGGCGTCGAAGTCGAATTTCGCCGCGCCCAGCCGGTGCTTGCCGACCGAGAAGCGCCGCTGCGCCCGGTCTGCGAAGGGCCAGGCCAGGTACGCGGTGAAGAACGTCAGCGTCGGATAGATCACCCAGACCGCAAGCGCCCGCCAATAGCCGCCGTCGAAATCGAAACGCACATTCGACCAGCTCGACTTCCGCGCGTTGAAGCGCAGGGCCCGGACAAGGAGCCAGGGCAGGATCACCAGAAGGGCGATCACCGCGAAGATGCCGGTCACCGGGTTGGCGGCCAGGATGTTGTAGATGATGAAGCCGACGATCACGATGATCCGGCCGATCAGGATCTGCAGGCCTGTCGCGTGGTAGTCGAAGTTCCGTCCGGCGACATAGGTATTCTGGTAGAAATACTTGCGCATCCGCACCTTGGCCCAGGCCGAGTAGATGCCGAAGGTGATGATGGTCAGGAACAGGTTGACCGCCCAGATCCCCAGCCACTCGTAGGTGTCGCCCTTGAACTCGAACGGAACGCTCCGGTCGCCTTCGGACCGTCCGCTGCCGGCCGTCTCGGCCATCAGATAATCACTCAACTCAATCCCCTTGCGACAGGACCCGGAATGCTAATCGTTCCCCGTGTGGCGGGGAATCAGGCGTAAGCCGATAAAATCTCATTGTGGCGCAGAGGGGGCAGGGCGATGACGGACGTGACGACACACGCTGCGGAAGAGGACGCCCGCAACGAGGCGATCCTGATCTGGCTGAATGGACGCCTTGTGCCCAAGTCTCAGGCCGTGGTGTCGGTCTACGATTCGGGATTCATGCTGGGCGACGGCGTTTGGGAGGGGCTGCGCCTCTACGACGGGCGCTGGGCCTTCATCGACGAGCATGTCGA
>JBNLCA010000672.1:0-4291 GCA_050303575.1 Paracoccaceae bacterium | reverse complement strand
CCGCACGCGATGGGCATGCGCACCGTCCATGTCGCGCCCGCGCCCGCGCCTGCCCCGCACATCCACCACCATACCGACGACCTTGCCGCCTTCGTCGCCGGTCTGACCTGACGGGCCGCACGCGCGATTGCATGGCCCGGGAAGCGGTCACGGTCTCCGCGCTTCAGAACGGGCGATCATGGACGACGGCACCAAGGGGCGCGCTGCTGGCGCGCATCCCGGTCACCTCGGTCGAATTCGCCCTCGTCACCTTCTGCCCCGCGCATCGCGACCCCTCCGTCACGGAGGCGGGATCGCGACGTCCTGCCCCCTCGACCCTGCGCGCAGGCAGCGTAGGATGACGGCGCCATGAGAGAGTCGACCGACATCCTGATTTCCGGCGGCGGCGTCGCCGGCCTTGCCGCCGCAGCGGCCTTCGGCTCGGCCGGTTTTTCTGTCATCTGCGTCGACCCCGCGCCTCCCGTCACCGAACGCGACGCCGAGGGTTCGGACCTCAGGACCACGGCGTTCCTCCAGCCCTCGCGCGACATCCTTGCCGCCGCGGGCCTCTGGGACAGGCTCGCCCCGCACGCGGCGCCGCTGCAGATCATGCGCATCGTCGATGCCGGCGGCGAGACGACCGAGCCGCGCCTGACCAAGGATTTCGACGCGGCCGAGATTTCCGACGCGCCCTTCGGCTGGAACCTTCCGAACTGGCTGCTCCGCCGCGAGATGGCGGCGCGCCTGGCCGAACTGTCGAACGTCAGCTTCCGCCCCGGCACCGGCACCGCCTCGGTCCTCACCCGCGAGGGCGAGGCCATCGTCACCCTGACCGAAGGGCAGGTCTCGGCCCGGCTTCTTCTCGCCGCCGACGGCCGCGCCTCGCCGGTGCGCGAGGCGCTGGGGATCGGCGTCCGCACGATGCGCTACGGCCAGAAGGCGCTCGCCTTCGCCGTCACCCACGCGATCCCGCATCAGAACGTCTCGACCGAAGTGCACCGTTCGGGCGGCCCCTTCACGCTGGTGCCGCTGCCCGACTTCGAGGGCCGGCCCTCCTCGGCCGTGGTCTGGATGGAGCGCGGGCCCGAGGCCCAGCGCCTCGCGGCGCTGCCCCGCGAGGCGTTCGAGGCGGCGATGACGGACCGGTCGGGCCATGTCCTCGGGCCGCTGACGCTCGCCTCGCGGATCACCCAATGGCCGATCATCAGCCAGATCGCCGACCGCTTCACCGCCGAGCGCACCGCGCTGATGGCCGAGGCCGCGCATGTCGTCCCGCCCATCGGCGCGCAGGGCCTGAACATGAGCCTTGCCGACCTCGGCACGCTTCTCGACCTTGCGAGGGTGGAGCCCTCGGCCCTCGGCGAGCGCGCCATGCTCGACGCCTACCAGCGCCGCCGCTGGCCTGAAGCGCTGGCCCGCGTCACCGGGATCGACGCGCTGAACCGCGCCGCGATGGCACAAAGCCGCCTCGCCCGCGACCTGCGCGCGGGGCTTCTGAACGCGCTCTATTCGGCGCGGCCCATCCGCCAGACGCTGATGCGCGCCGGCCTTGGCGTGCGGCAGGCGGCACCGGCCGCCGGTGGCTGAGGGCCGGGCGCCCCAAACGGACCGGGAGGGAGGATGCCACGCGAAATCGGCCTGATGAGCCGCTACCGCTACTGGGTGCAGACGAAGAAGCACCAGTGGCACGACCGGGCCGACGACATCCCGCCCGGCGCCGAGATCGCCGACCTCGCGCGCGACAAGCACAATTATGTCGGCCTTTCGCGCCACACGAGCCTGAAGACGCTGGTCGCCCACAACGTCGATCAAGGATATCTCGAGGAAATCTCGCTCCTCCCGCAGCTCGACTTTCTGGACCTCGCCCACCCCGTCCGGGCGACCGACCTTGCGCCGCTCCGCCGGCTGAAGCGCCTCAGGGTCCTGAAGATCGACTCGCCGACGAAGATCACCGACTTCACGCCGATCTGCGATCTGCCGATGCTGAGGGTGCTCTTCATTTCATCGGCCCAGCACATGACGACGCTCGACTGGCTCAGGCCCCTGAAGGAGCAGCTGACCGTCCTCGGCATCGAAAGCAGCGGCAGCCGGCCACAGAGGATTCCATCGCTGAGACCGCTCGAGGGCTTCACCTTCGAGGCGTTGCTGCTGGCGGGCGCAGCACTTGGCGACAAGGACCTCTCGCCGCTCACGACCTGCCCGAACCTCGTCTTCCTGCATGGCGCGCGGCTGGCGCCGCGCGCCGAGTTCGAGGCGCTTGCAGCGGCCATGCCGGGCCTTCACTGCGACAGGTTCAACCCGTCCGAGTGGCTCTAGCGCCGGCGGCCCGTCCCGCACGGGGAGGGGCCGCCGCGCGACATCTCAGTTCCAGCAGGAGACCAGAACCGTCATGTCCATCGCCGCGTCGGTGATGTCCTCGGGCGCCATCGCGCCGGCCGGCGCCGCCGATCCGGCCTGCACCCCCTGCGTGGCAAGGAACGCCGCCGCGACGTCCGCCTTCACCGCGAAACGCACGCCCGGCGGCAGAGCCTTGCCGTTACCGACCTCGTTGCCGACCAGCAACCCGGCGACCTGGCCCGACGGGTCGAAGACCGGTCCGCCGACATCGCCATCCTCGGTCTCGGCCGAGATCCGCATGACGTTCCGCTCGCCGGCCAGTCCCGCGACATCCTCGACCTTGCCGAAGGTCACCGTCGCCGCCGGCAGTGCCGGGCCGAAGGAATAGCCCGCGACCGCAGCCGCCGCGCCGATCCTGGGATCGCCCGCCGCCAGCTGCGCCACGCCCATCGGCGCCAGCGACTGTTTCGGCCTGAGAAGCGCCAGGCCCGAGGCATCCTCGGCCGCCAGCGTCGCCTCGTACTCGTCGTCGAGCGTGATGCGCGCGCAGCCCCTGACAGCCTCGGCCGCCGTCAGGACAGCGCCGGTGCGGTCGACATAGACGCCGGACCGCGTCCGCTCGGGCTGCCGGATCTCGAGGCCCGAAAGCAGGTCGCGCGACTGCGCCGCCTCCTGGCTGCCAAGCGTCGGGTCGAGCGCCGGGCCGGTCGAGACCATCGAGTCCTTCATGATCGCGATCGCCCGCTGCATCACGCCTTCCTGCGACGGCGGGTAGACCAGCGTGAAGCCCTTGACCATGCCGTCTTCCAGCCGCGCGTAGGTATAGCTGTGGATCTCGGCATTCTGACCGGTCAGCTCGAAATGATCGCCCTGCTTCTCGCGGAACCCGTTCAGCGGCACGATCGTCAGCGTCTGCATCACGTCGAAAAGACCGTCCAGCGTCGCCTGCGTGCCCTCCTGGCTGATCAGCAGCACCTGCACGCCCGAACCGTCCTTCTCCCTGTAGCGGACGAACGGCGGAGCGTAGTCGTCGAACTCGACCAGCTCGATCGGCATGTCGAGCTCGATCCCGGCACGGGTCTCGATGACATGGCCCAGGCCCATCGCCTTCAGCTCGCCCCGGTAGTTCTCGAGAAGCACCGCCCGTTGCCGGCTGGTCAGGACGCCGGTCTGGTCGAACCCGTTCGCCCCCTGCCACGAGGCCATCGACCCGCGGGTGCCGCGCCCGAACGCTCCGTCGATGGCGCTGTTGTAGAACCCGAACCACTGAAGCGCGACCTGGAGCTGCTTGCGCTCGTCTTCGGAAAGGGCCGCCTCGCTGCGCCGCGCTTCGGCCGGCGTCTCGTCGGGAAGCTCCTGCGGAGTCGGGTTCACCACGATCACTTGCGTCTCGTTCGGCGTGACGGTGATTGACGGGCCGCCCACCGTGTTCGATGCGCCGACCGGCCAGAACCGGTCCGAGAAGTTGCTTCCGTCGGACAGGAATGCGTCGTTCGGGATCAGCCGCTCGGAGCGCAGCGCGATCAGCCGGTCCTCGGCCTGAAAGCCCGTGTAGGGCCCGAGGACGACCGCGTACCAGCCCGAGGCCAGCCGGAATCCCTCGACATCCGGGAAGGTCGCCGACCAGGCCCGCGCCCGCTCCTCGGCCTGTCCCAGCGTCGGCACGGCCTCGACCTGCACCCATTGCTGCTGCGCGCGCGCAGTTCCCACACCCAGCGCGAGCGCCGTGAAAATCACCATCAATATCGTTTTCATCTGCCTGTCCGCTTCTTGCGGTTTGCTGTTACCCGTTCGCCCAAGACCCTACCAGAGCCCGCGCGGCTTGATAACTGCACTTTGGGCGGGGCAGATTGACGCTTCCGTGAGTGTTGCCTATGGATGCCGGGCCTTTTCCCCCGGGGGTAGAAATGTCCGTGCCGAAGAGCTTCCAGGAGATCATCCTGCGCCTCCAGACCTACTGGAGCGCGAAAGGCTG
>JBNLCA010000671.1:0-5897 GCA_050303575.1 Paracoccaceae bacterium | reverse complement strand
GGCGGCGGGCTCCTCGAGGAGGGCCAGCCTGACAGCAACGGCCGAATGCCGGAAGGCGCCTATCAGCGCGGCAGCGCCGTCCTTGCCGCGAAGCTTCCCGGCGTCGCGCGCCTCAACGGGGACGAGCTCTGCGAGCCGCACGCGGGATGGTATTCGATCACCGTCTCGCCACCCGTCGCCGGGATCACCACGGTGAACGACTGCACCGGCGGCGAGGTACGCGAGCTTATGCACGAGGTCGAGGCAGCGATGTCCGGCTGAGGTTACGGGGGCGTTTTGACCGCGATCACCCTCGAAGACACCGAAAAACTTCTCAAGACACCTTTGGAGAGCTGAAATGAAGTCGCTGCTTTTCCTGCCTCTTGTCCTGGCGGCCTGCGTCGGCGCGCCGCTTGCCCATGAGGGTACCGACCACATCGAGATCTACTCGGGCGGACCGCCGTGGGGCCTGTCGCGGACGTTCATCTACGCCAACGACACGCGCTACGACTTCGTTACGGATTACTCCGAAGGTGGAGAGACCGAACGCTGGAGCAAGCTGCCGGAAGGGACGTACGCCCGGGCGCGCGCCGTCGCCGAGAGCATGGTTCCGCGCATCCGCGACGTACCGCTCGAGCGGGATAGCCTCTCGGACTGCCCCCAGGATGCCGGCAGCGAAATCGTCCTGTTCGAGCCTCCGGTCGCCGGTCAGGCAAGCGTGAGCCAGCCCTGTCGGCGCGTACCGGGCGCTCAGGTTCACGAGCTCCAGGCGGCGCTCCTGGCGGTGCTGTCCGAATGACGCGCGCCGCCTGCGGCGCGAGCCGGAGGCTGGGCATTCCCCGAAGGTTCGGCCATCATGGCGAAAAAAAGGAGCCTTCCCATGCGTGCGATCTGGATCGTCCTTCCCCTTCTGGCCGCTTGCGTCGGCACCACCTCGTCCGACGGACCGGGGCGAATCGAGATGAGCTCGGGGGCCGCCACCGGCTCCACCGAAACGCTCGTTCTGACCTCGGACGGAAGCTACACGACCACCCGCAGCGGCCCGTTCGGCACCAACCCGACCACGACCACCGTCCAGCTCGACCCGGCGGCCTACGGCCGGGCGCGCGGGCTCCTCGAACAACGCTTTCCTGATCTTGAGGGGATGATGGTTCCGGGCCTTTGTGACGGCAACGCGCCGAGCTTCACTGTCCGCGTCGAGCCTCCGATCAAGCGCCAGTCGATGGTGACGCAATGCCGGGGCCGGGAGATCGCGACGCTGATTTCCGAGCTGAGGGCGACGATCGCGCAATGAGCGTCGCCGCCTGCGCCGACCTGGTGAGGCGGGGCGATCCCGACCGGTTCCTCGCGGCCATGGCGGCGCCGGTGGCGGCACGGGGGCTCCTGTTTCCGCTCTATGCCTTCAACCTCGAGGTCGCCCGCGCGCCCTGGGTGACGGCCGAGCCGCTGATCGCCGAAATGCGGCTGCAATGGTGGCGCGATGCGCTCGCCGAGATCGGCTCCGGGGCCGAGCCGCGTGCGCACGAGGTCGTCCGGCCGCTCGCGGCGGTAATCGGCAAGGGCGTGCCGGTCTCCCTCCTTGCCGGAATGATCGATGCCCGCCGCTGGGACATCGCGCGCGAGTCCTTTGCCGGAACCGAGGCGCTCGTCGCCCATCTCGACGCGACCGGCGGCGGGCTGATGTGGGCCGCTGCGCTTGCGCTCGGGGCGCCTCCAGGGGCCGAGGCACCGGTGTGCGCGCTCGCCCGCGCCGCCGCGCTCGCCGGCTGGCTGCGGGCTGCCCCTGCGCTCGAGGCGGCGGGCCTCCAGCCCTTGCCCGATCCGGACCCGGCCGCCGTCGCAGGCCTCGCCCGGCGCGGCCTGGGCTGGATCGCCGAGGCGCGGCGGCTCAGGTCGCACGGCCCGCCCGCCGTCCGCCCGGCGCTCTATCCCGCCTGGCTCGCAGGTCCGGTGCTGCGCAGGGCCGTCGCCCGGCCCGAGCGGGTCGCCGCCGGGGCGCTCGGTCCGTCCGACTTTGCCCGGCGCGGGCGGCTCCTCTGGCAGGTGGTCACCGGACGCTGGTGAGTCGGCTCAGGTGAGCGGGCGCTGGTGCGGGGGGCAGGCGATGCGATCCGGCGGGCCGTCGGCAGAGGAACCTCTGCCGTGAGAATCGAAAGGCCGCACGACACACTCAGTGTCGCACGGCCCCCCCGTTACCCGCAGCGCGGATGGGACGCTTCAGGCCTCTTCGGAGCCGGTGTCGATCAACCAGCCTCCGGGGCCCGCGATATGGTCGGGGAGAGCGAAGATGAAGACTTCGCGGAGTACCATGCAGGTCACGAAAGCCGCGACCACTTCGTCGAAGGAAATCTGACCCAGAATGGACACCGCAACCCTCCATCGGTTCTTGGTTAAGGCCGAAATTCATGGGGAATGCGGGCGGAAGTGTGACCGAAGAGGGGTCAAAGTTCTGCAATTGCGCGGCCCGAGGGCGGCAAATCGGGCCCGATTTCCTCCATTCTCCACAAACTCGCAACAGGATAGGGTAGTTCCGGGAAGATTGTATCGGATGCGGCAATGCTGACAGCCTGGCGAAGCACGAACGGCAAACTCGAACGGGCCGACCTTGCGGCGGGTGCGGCCGGGATTCTGTGGATCGACCTCTTCCGCCCGACCGAGGCCGAGGTCGCCGTAGCCGCCGAGACCGGCGCCGAGATCCCGACACTCGCCGAAATGGAGGAGATCGAGATCTCGAACCGGCTCTACCGCGAGGGGGCGACCGACTACATGACGGCGGTGCTGCCGGGCCAGTCGACCACCGTCTCGGCGATGGCGGGACCGGTGGCCTTCATCCTCTCGCCCGAGCGGCTGATCACCGTGCGCCACCATACGCCGCGCCCGTTCGAGACCTTCCCGGACCGCGCCGCCCGCGCGAGCGCGGGATGCGGCACGCCCGAGCGGCTGTTCCTCGGCCTGACCGAGGAGATCGTCGCCCGCCTCGCCGACCTCCTCGAGGCCTGCGGCCGGGCGCTCGATACGGTCGCGCGCACCGTCTACAGCGCCAGCGGCGCTCGGCCCGACATGCTCCAGGAGACGCTGACCGAGGTCGGCCGGCAGGGCGAGCTCCTCGGACGGGTCCGGCTCGGCCTTCTGACCCTCGACCGGGCGCTGGGCCATTTCAGCCACCGGCCGGCGAAAGGTACCGACGCCGAGGCGGCGGAACTCCTCGACACGCTCAAGCGCGACATCGGCGCGCTCGAGGTCCATGCCGACTTCCTCGGAACGCGGATGGGCGCGCTGACCGATGCGACGCTGGGCATGATCAACCTCGCCCAGGCCGACACGGTGCGCATCGTCTCGACGGTGGCGGTGATCTTCCTGCCGCCGACGCTGATCGCCTCGCTTTACGGGATGAACTTCGTCTTCATGCCGGAACTGGAATGGGTCTGGGGCTATCCGCTCGCGCTCGGGCTTATGGTGGCGTCTGCTGTGGGGACGTTCCTCTTCTTCCGCTGGCGCGGCTGGCTCTGAAGGCCGACCTTCGGCTCTCTTGACTTCGGGCCGCCCGGACGCGACGACGGGGCCAGACATACGACGGGGCCTGACATCACGGCCCAAGAGGAGGAGACCGCCATGGAACTCAAGGACGAGATCCTGATCCCGGCCCCGCGCGAGGCGGTCTATGCCGCGCTGAACGACCCCGAGGTCCTGAAGACCTGCATCCCCGGATGCGAGGAGATCACCAAGACCGGCGAGAACGAGCTTGAGGCCAAGGTCGTCCTGAAGATCGGCCCGGTGAAGGCGAAGTTTTCCGGCAACGTGACGCTTTCTCCCGACGCGCCGCCCGAGCGGTTCTCGCTGACGGGGCAGGGCAACGGCGGGGTCGCGGGCTTCGCCAAGGGCGGCGCCGACGTCGTGCTTGAAGACCGGGGCGGCGAGACGATGCTGACCTATACCGCCAAGGCCGACGTCGGCGGCAAGATCGCCCAGCTCGGCAGCCGGCTGATCGAGGGGACCTCGAAGAAGCTCGCCGGGGCCTTCTTCGCGAACCTCGCCAAGCATTTCGAAGAGGCCTGAGCCGGAGGGCGGGGGGTCCCGCCGGTCTCGGCGCCGGAGCTGGCGCTCCGCCCCGTCGGCCGCCGGGCCCGGCCGCGCTTCGCGCGGCAAGAACCGAGGGCGCCGCGCCTGCGGCGCGGCGCGAGGGGGCTGTCTGCCCCGTCTTGAGCCTGCGGCTCAATTCACCCCCGAGAATATTTGAAACCAAAAGAGCAGGGGCTCCCGGTTCCGTCCCGGAACTGAAAATACCGCGGGGGAGGCGGCGCAGCCGACAGGGGCCGCGCCTCCGCCGCTCGGGCTCAGCGTTCTTTCTCGAAGGCACGCAGGAGGTCGAGGCGGGTGATGATCCCGACCATGCGGCCCTCGCTCGTCACCGGGAAGCGGCGGTGCGGCGCGGCGAGGAAGCGCTCGGCCGCGGCAACGATGCCGAGCCCGGCGTCGAGCGTCTCGACCGGCGTGGTCATGTAGTCGCCGACGCGGCCGCCGCGTTCCTGGTGGTAGGCGGCGTGCAGGACCGCGCGGAAGCAGTCCTTTGCCGTCAGCATGCCGACGAGCCGGCCGCCTTCGTCCGTCACCGGCGCGCCCGAGATGCGGCGGGCGATGAGCGTCGAGACCGCCGAAGTCACCTCGTCGTCCGGCGAGAAGGTGACCGGATCGCGCGTCATCCAGGCGCCGACGGTGCCGGGTCTCATGATGTCCTCCGCTTCGGGCAGGCGGCGCAGGCGCAGTCCCTGCCGCAGCTTTTCGCCGGCGGGCGGCCGAAGAGAAGGCCGAGGCCGATGCCGAGCCCGGCCACCAGGAATACCGCGAAACTGGCGAGCAGCGTTGCCATCAGGCGCCCTCCAGCCTTGCGTCCACGCCGCCGGTGAGGATCGGCGCGCCCGCATCGGGCACCAGCACCGCCTCGATCCCGGTGCGGCCTGCGAACTCGGCGGCCCGTTCGCGGCCCATGGCGACAAGCGCGGTGGCGAGCGCGTCGGCGCGCCGGCCGGACCGGTGAAAGACGCTGACCGAGGCGAGGCCGGTTGCCGCCGCGCCGCGCGCCGGGTCGACGATATGGCCGTAGCTGCGGCTGCCGAGCCGGTATCCCTGGACCGCGTCGCCCGAGGTGGCGACGGCGATATCCTCGATCCGCGCGACAAGGCCGGTGCCGTCGATCAGCACCCTCCAGGTCCGGCCGTCCGGGTGCCGGCCGCGCCCGGAGACCTCGCCGCCGAGGTCGAGGAGGAAGGGCTCTCCCGCTTCGTCCAGCAGGGTGGCGATCCGGTCGAGCGCGTGGCCCTTGGCGATGCCGCAGAGGTCAAGCGTCAGGCCGGGGGCCTCCTTCCGCAGCCCGTCGCGCTCGGCCGAAAGGCCGGTCCAGCGTCCCTCGGCCCCCCGGATCGGGCCGAAGCCGAGCCGACCGACCAGCGGCCCGACCGTCGGGTCGAAGGCGCCCCCGGTCTCAGTCGCGATGGCGAGGGCGGTGCGGGCGACGTCGAGCGTTTCGGGAGGAAGCGGCAGAAGGTCGGTCGTCCGCGCGCGGTTGAAGCGGGTGAGGTCCGACGCGCGATAGGGCGACATCGCCGCGTCGATCTCCGCGATGATCCGGCTGATGCGCGCCGTGGGAACGGGCGCAGCCTGGGGCAACGTCAGCCGCCAGTAGGACCCGAAGGCAGGGCCGCCGGTCGAGGCGGTGCCGGCGCGCGCCGGGAAGGCGGCGAGCGCGGCGGCGGAGGCAAGGAAGGCGCGTCGGTTCATCATCTCATCCTAGCTCGCGAAATCGTCGAAGAAGATCTGGCCGGGCTCGACGCCGAGCTCGTCCAGCATGGCGGTCACCGCCCGCATCATCAGGGGCGGGCCGCAGAGGTAGTATTCGCAGCCCTCGGGCGCCGGGTGGCCTG
>JBNLCA010000670.1:0-15693 GCA_050303575.1 Paracoccaceae bacterium | reverse complement strand
GTTGATGGTGATGACGTTCTGCTCGCCGCCGTAGAGCGCCTCGGCCAGCGCCAGCGCCGTCTCGGTCTTGCCGACGCCCGAGGGGCCGCAGAGCATGAAGACGCCGATGGGCTTTTCGGGGTTGCCAAGGCCGGCGCGGCTGGTCTCGATCCGCCGGGCGATGGCGGCAAGTCCGTGGTCCTGGCCGATGACGCGTTCCTTCAGGTGATCGGCCAGCGCCAGCACCGATTGCAATTCGTCCTGCATCATCCGGCCGGCGGGAATGCCGGTCCAGGCCGAGATGATCGTTGCGACGGCCTGTGCATCGACATGGGCATAGACCATGCGGTCGTCGGGGCTTTTCGCCTCGAGCTCGTCCATCGCCGCCTTCATTTCGGCTCGTGCGGTTTCGGGGTCTTCGGCGGGGGCATCTTCCCTGGTCTCATCGCCGGCCGAAACGGCCTTGCGCAGTTCCAGGACCTTGTCGACCAGCGCCTTCTCGGCCTCGTACTTCTCGGTCAGCGCCGCGAGGTCCGCCTCGGCTGCGGCCTTCTCGGCCTCGGCCTCGGAGATGCGTTCCTCGTTCGTCTCGCCGAGGTCGCGCTCGGCCTCCTTGGCGGCGATCTCGGTCGTCAGCGCGGCGATCCTCTGGGTCAGATCCTCGATCCGCGCCGGCGTGGCCGACTGGCTGATCGCCACCCGTGCGCAGGCGGTGTCGAGAAGCGAGACGGCCTTGTCGGGGAGTTGCCGCGCCGGGATGTAGCGCGCCGAAAGCGTGACGGCGGCGACGATCGCCTCGTCCGAGATTCGCACGCCGTGATGTGCCTCCATCGGCCCCAGAATGCCGCGCAGCATGTAGCAGCAGCGGGCGATGTCGGGCTCGTCGACCATGACCGGCTGGAATCGCCGGGTCAGCGCCGGGTCCTTCTCGAAATATTTTGCATACTCGGACCAGGTGGTCGCAGCGATGGTGCGCAAGGTGCCGCGCGCCAGCGCCGGTTTCAGCAGGTTGGCCGCGTCGCCCGTCCCGGCCGAGCCGCCGGCGCCGATCAGCGTATGCGCCTCGTCGATGAACAGGATGATCGGCGTGGGCGAGGATTGCACCTCGTCGATCACCGATTTCAGGCGCTGCTCGAATTCGCCCTTCATCGCGGCCCCGGCCTGCATCGACTGGATGTCGAGCTCGTAAAGCCGGGTGCCCTTGAGCTTGGGCGGCACCTCGCCCGCCGCAAGGCGCTGCGCGAAGCCCTCGACCACGGCGGTCTTTCCGACCCCGGCCTCGCCGGTGAGGATGGGGTTGTTCTGGCGCCGGCGCAGCAGCACGTCGATGATCTGGCGGATCTCGTCGTCGCGGCCCTTGATCGGGTCCATCGTGTCCGCCGCCGCCGTCATGTCCTTGGCGAACCGGCCGAGCGCGGTCGGCGCCCCGGCGCGCGCCTCGTCACCCGCCGCGGCCGGTGCCGAAAGGCCCGAGCCGTCCATCGGGCGCATCGTCTCCTCCTCGCTCTCGGCCCAGAGCGTGCGGCTTTCGCGACCGAGCTGGTCGGCCGAGATCGCGTCGAAGACCGGCGACAGACGCACCAGCGCGCGGTGCAGGTTGGCGTCGTTCACAAGCGCGACGAGGATGTGGCCTGTGCGGATCTGGACCTCGCCGAAGAACAGGGTCGCGTAGGTCCAGGCATGGTTCAGCGCGTCGCCCAGCGCCTCGGAAATGCCGGGCGTTTCGGTGACGTTCTTGTCGAGCGCCGCCATCGCGCGGTCTATGTCTTTCAGCACAGCGCCCCGGTCGAGGCCGAGCGCGTTCAGCGTGACCGAGATGTCGGCATTCTGGTTCGAGATCGCGTGGAACAGGAAATGCGACAGCTCGACATTGCGGTTCCGCTCGCCCCGCGCGTGGCGCATGCCTTGCAGGAACGCGTCGTAGCCGGCGCGGTTCATCTTGCCGGCATATTTCTCGATGCTGATGTCGGTCATGTCCGGTCCCTCACGCGGCCTGGCGCGCTTCCAGCGCCAGACGGAAATTCGTGCCCTGTACGAAATGATCGCCACCGGCGGGCGGCGCGACGCAGGCCATCCAGCCGAGCTGGCCGGCGCGGCCGAGCGCGGTCGGCTCGACCTCGGCCTGCGGCAGCCAGAGCGCGACATCGACCTCGAAGGCGAGGCCGAGGTAGCTTTCGACCAGCATCCTGAGATGGTCGTGATCCGGCCCGCCGGGCAGGAAGCGCCGGTAGGCGGCGAGTGTCGGCGTGCGAAGGTGAATGCGGATCTTCTCGCCGATCGACTGAATGCGGCGGCCCAAGTGCATGTCCTGGCCGAGCGTCGATCCCTGCGCGCCGAGGCGGCTGAGACTGTCGGGTTCGAACTCCATCCAGGCCGGGACCATTTCCTCGACCTCGACCTCGGTGCCGAGATGGAGGCCCAGGATCTGCCGCAGCCGGACCGGGCTTTTCGTGCGCCCGAGGAAGAGCGCGATGGTGCGCAAACGCATCGTGTCGCTGACGCCGGACTGGCCGCGGAAGGCGGGCGAGCCAAGGCCGGCGAACGACAGCAGGTACTTCTGGAACCGGTCGTCCTCGTGGTCGAACTGGCTGATGGCGCGGGCGTCCGACCAGGCGCGGAAGAAGAGCTGGATGAAGCGGGTGGCGAAGATGTCGGCGAAGTCGACGAACGCGCGGTCGCCGCTTTCGGTCCAGCCGAGGACTTCCTCGGTCAGGGTGAGCGGCAGCGCCCCGTGCGGGCCGAAGAAGCCGAGGAAGCGCGGCCGCACGTGCGGCGGTGTGGCGGCGAGGTCGGCCTGCGAGAGGTCGCTGTCGGGGAAGGTCAGGAACGGGTCCTGGCCAAGACGGACCAGTTCCTCGCGGGTGCGTCGGCTGCGGCCGATGCGTGGGCGGCCCTGCGCCTCCCGTTCGAGCGCGCGCAGGAGCGCCAGGAAGCCGTAGGCGTGCGGGCCGGGCGTTGCGTCGGCATCCGTCATAGGAGCGGCCCCGTGCCCGAGCGCGGCGGGAACGTCTTGATCGTGCCGCGCTGGAGCGAGGCGACGATGCACTGGGTGAATGAATTGACCGCCGCGTATTCGGCGAGGAACCGGTCAAGCACGGCGCCCATCAGGATCACGCCCGAGCCTTCGAACGCGTCCTCGTCGAAGATCAGCTTGACCTCGATCCCGCGCGCCGGGTGATAGCCGTCGTCGTGGCGGATGGTGCGCACGACGGGCCGCGTCTCGACTGCCTTCAGCCCGTCGATCTGGGTTTCGGTGATGCTGTCCGAGACGTTGGCGAAGAGGCCGAGAAGCTCGCGCAGGGGGGCGGCGCCGCGGCCCGCGCGGTCGTTCAGGAGGCCGTGGAAGCTGAGCGAGAGGAAGCTGATCAGCCGCCACTGCACGTCGCCCTCGGCCGGTCGCTGGCCGGCGCGCTGGTCGATTTCGAGGAGAGACTCGCGCGGCGGTGTCGGGCCGGCGACGCAGCTGAAGGTGACGGTCTGGTCCTCGCACAGGAAGAAGTCGTCCTTGCCCTGCGCGATCGGCAGGTACTCCGGCAGGTGCCGGTTCGAGCAGAGCGCCTTGACCTGGAGCCGTTGCGGCGGCTCGGCATCCGGCGGCTCGTAGAGCGAGATGAAGGTCTCGGTGCCGCGATAACGGTATTGCGGCGCGCCGAAGCGGGCCTCCTGCGCGGTCAGCCGGCGCGGCTTCTGCCGGGCGGTGAAGTAGAACGCGTGGCGCGGATCGACACCGTCGGGCGGCCGGGCATAGAGCGGAAGGACCCGCTCCTTCGCCTGGTTGCCCGGGTAGTGGGCGTAGACCTCCGTGAGGCTGTAGATCTCGTAATGGCTCGACGGGCTGGCGTCGGGTGTGACGACATATTCGGCATGCTTGCGGTCGAGCCGGACCTGGCTGGAGAATTCCTCGAACAGGTTCACCGCCGGAACGCAGTGCAGGCGCAGGTGCTGGGCCTCGAGCCGGGCGGCGAGGTTGGCGTTGGATGCGTCGAACTCGAGCAGGATCTGCACCCGGTCGGCGCGCACCCGGCGCAGCGCCTGGCGCAGGCCCGTGAGGCGGAAGCCGAGATACTTGCGCGGGAAGACGAAGGCGTCGCGCAGAAGCGCGAAGCCGTCGAAGAGCGCGCCGGAATGCGGCAGAAGCGGCCCGGCACCGTCGAAGCCGACCTGCTGGATGGCGCCCGGCGCGAGGCGCATGAAGACCGGATCGCCGTTCTTGTCGAGATGCCGGATCGAGGCGCGGACGAGGCCGGCATGGACCTGCTCGTAGAGCTGGACCGCCTCGGCGAAGGGGCCGGTGAAATGGATCGGCAGGTCGTCGACAGTGACATCGGCCAGCGCGCCTGCGCCCTTGGCCTCGCCCGAGGTGGCGACGCGGGCAAGCTCGATCTCGACACCGGCCTTGGTGCCGGCGGCGACGTCCTGGCCGAGCGCGCCGAGCGTGCCGGGCGCGGCGTGGTAGCGCGCGCCGGTGATGGCGAGCGGCCACATGGTCAGCGGCGCGGCGAGGCGGTAGCGGCAGGCGACACGCTTGTCGGCGTCGGTGAACCGCGCATCGATATAGTCGCCCTCGGCCACCCGGAACCCGGCGGCGAGTTCCTTGGCGGCGAAGGGCGGCGCGGCCTCGACCAGCATCGCGCTGGGCGTCGGGCGCAGGACGTCGGGGAAGATCTGGTCGAGAAGCTCGTGCGTGAAGGTGCGGAATTCCTCGTCCATCTTCAGCTGGACGCGGGCGGCAAGGAACGCCGACCCTTCCAGGAGGCCGGCGATGGCGGGGTCGAGGTTCTCCTCCATCAACCCGCCGAGGCGGTCGGCAAGGCCCGGATACTCGGCGGCGAACTCGGTCGAGCGTTCCTTGAGGATCGCCAGCTCGCGGTTGTAGCTGTCGCGGAAGGCCTTCTTCACGATTGCACCTTCAGACTGCGCATCCTGAGCTTGCCCGAACCGAGATCGACCTCGGCGTCGAAGTCTATCGGCACGTCGATCGGGTCGGCCATCAGCTCGGCCGAGACCGAGATTTCCAGCCGCTGGCGTTCGTTGCCGGTGCGGTCGGCGACGCGGATCTCGATCGTCTCGGGGATCAGGCGGGGCTCGTGGTCCAGCAGCGACTGCCGGATCGAGGCGATGATGTCGGGCGAGCCGAGGTCCTGGGTAGTGATGTCGGAAAGATCACGGAAGCCGTAGTTCAGGACCGAGTGGCGGACATGGGGCGCGTCGTCCAGATCAACTGCGGCACCCAGCTGGATCGTGTTCATCAGGGCGCCGAGGTCGGCCTGGACATGCATCTTCAATGTCGTCTCGTCGACGCCGTCGCGGCGCTCGCGGCTGCGGCGGGTGATCTCGGCCTCGCCGCCGGCCGACTTGCCGGACGCGACCTTTGCGTCACGCGCAAAATGCGCGGCACGAAATATCTGGAGGAGCGACAGCTTTGAGCGTTCGCCGCGGCGCAGGGTACGCCGCCTGGCCCGGGCCGTTTCGTCGCTTGTCTTGGCCATGCCCCTTCACCGGTCGAGCGGCCTGCCCGCCACCGAAGCGGCAGGCAGGCTGCGGAGGTCCAGCAGCCGGCGCGCAGAGATGGCGCCGACCGCGACCGGCCTGGCCTCAGACCGCCTCGTTGCGGCGGATGTCCCAGCCGGCGGTGCTTTCCGGGCCGGCGCTGCCGTCGTTCTCCTGGCGGGTGTAGGTGATCTCGAACTTGGCGAAGTTGATCGAGACCGACTCGGTCACCCGCTCGAGCCCGTCGCGCGCGCCCGACGTCTGGTAGGCCGAGATGAGCAGGTCGGTCAGCTTCATGCGGAAATAGATCACCGGGCTTTCGCCGCCGGCCTTCATCACGATCAGCTCGGCGTCGCCAATATGCTTGCCGTTGCAGACGTGCTTGATCAGGTCATGCGTCGAGGCGTCGACGTATTTGGTGACGTTCAGGTCGTTCACCGTCACCTTGCCCGAGCCACCGCCCATGCCCTCGTGGGTGGTGCCCGACTGGGTCGCGCCCCAGCTCCAGCCATGGATCTGGATCCAGTCTTCGTACCCAGCGATCGGCGACTCGCCCTTGATCGCGTCACCGAGCCTGAGGAGGATATTGTCGGCCATCGTATTCTTACTCCTTGTCACGTCCGACCGGTAATCCGGCGGATCCTGAAAACGTCAAAAGGTCATTTGCCCTTCGGTAATTTGGAAACCAGGCTCATCCCGATATCCATTCCTTCAAGTTGGAAGTGCGGCTTGAGGAAGAATTTTCCCATGTAATACCCGGGGTTCAATTCGTCCTCGATCACTTCAACCTTGGCCGCTGCGAGCGGCTTCTTGGCTTTTTCCTTTTCGTCCGCGCTTTCCGGGTTCAGCGTGACGTATTTGTTGATCCACGATTGCAGCTGCGTCTGAAGCTGGCCGCGATCGGGCGACTCGCCGATCTTGTCGCGCACCATGACCTTCAGATAGTGACTGAAGCGCGACACGGCAAACATGTAGGGAATGCGCGACGACATGTTGTCGGACGCGGTGGCGGCATCGTCGACATAGGTCTTCGGACGGTAGAGCGACTGGGCCCCGATAAAGGCGGCCTTGTCGGTGTTCTGCCGGTGGATGAGGCCGATCAGGCCGGCCTTCGAGAGTTCCCCCTCGCGCCGGTCGGTGATCGACACCTCGGTCGGGCACTTCAGGTCCTTCGAGCCGTCGCCGGTCTCGAAGACGTGGGTCGGCAGGTTCTCGACCTCGCCGCCGGACTTCACGCCGCGGATGCGGACGGTCCAGCCGTATTCCTTGAAGGCGCGATTGATGTTGGCCGCCATCGCGTGGGCGGCGTTCATCCAGCCGTACTTGGTGCCGCCGTGGCCGTCGGTCTCTTCCTCGAAGTTGAACTCCTCGACCTTGACCTTGGAATTCTGGCCGTAGGGCTCGCGCGCCAGGACACGCGGCAGCGTCAGCGCCAGGAAGCGGGCGTTCTCGCTGTCGCGCAGGCTGTTCCACTGCGCGTATTCCGGCGTGATGAAGATTTCCGACAGGTCCGGCGGGGTGCCGATCTCGTTCCAGCTGTCCAGGCCCAGCAGCGCCGGCGAGGCGGCCGAGATGAACGGGCAGAGCGCGCTTTCGGCGATCTTGGAGACCGAGGTCAGAAGGTTCACGTCGGCGCTGGAATGGTCGAACTCGTAGTCGCCGATCAGGCAGCCGAACGGCTTGCCGCCGAGCGTGCCGAGATTCTGCTCGTAGACCATGTCGTGGAGCGGGGACTTGTCCCACTTCGCGCCCGGATAGCGGCGCATCATCGACTGCAGCTCGGACTTCGAGGCGTTCAGCACCTTGACCCGGAGCGAGGCGTCGGTCTCGGATTCGTTCAGCGTGTAGGCGAGGCCGCGCCACGAGGATTCCAGTTTCTGGAACTCCTCGTTGTGCATGATCTCGTTCATCTGGTCGGTCAGCTTCTTGTCGAGCTTGGCCAGGATCGCGTCGATCGTGTCGATCACGTCGTCGGCCACCAGCGTCTGGTCGCCCATCGCCTCGCGGACCAGCGCGACGACCGCGTTGTCGACTTCCTTGGCGGCGACCTCAGTGCGCGGCTTGATCATCTGCTTGAGGATGTCGGAGAATTCGGAAAGTTCGTCCAGCGCCTGGCCTGCGGCCGCGCCGTCGCGTTGCGTTTCAGTAGCCATCGTCTACGCCTTCCTCATACATCGCGGGAACAGTGCCGGGGCCGGCCCGGCCTATTCCTCTTCGTCCTTGTTGCGCTCGGCCAGCGCCGCCATCAGCTCGGGATCGGCGAGCAGCTTCTTCACGTGTTCCTGCGCCTTGGGCTTGGCGCTCATGTAGCGTTGCAGGTTCGCCAGGTGCTGGCGCGCCTCGAGCAGCTTCTTCAGCGCCGGCACCTGCGCGGCGATCTTCGCCGGTTCGAAATCTTCCATCGAGTTGAACTGGAGCGCAACGCCGACCTTCTGGTCGGACCCTTCCTCGAGCCGGTTCTGCACGGTGAAGGTGACGCCGGGCTGGACCGACTCCATGTAGTCGTCGAGCGTGTCCTTGGTGACGTCGGTGAAGGTCCGCTCCTCGATGGCGGGCTTCTCGACGCCGGGATGGTTGCCCGAAAGGTCCGAGAGCACGCCCATCACGAAGGGCAGCTCGACCATCTTCTCGCTGTCGTAGGGATCCTGATAGGCGATTTGCACGCGCGGCGGACGATTCCGCCGGATGAAGCCGGAACCCGAATTGGAAGCCATCTACCCCACTCCTAATACATGCGCGACAGTGAATAGCGGTTAAGGTTGCAAGTCAACGGTTTCAGGGATTTATGCCTTGATTTACTGGCGCCTTGGGATCAGTTCGTCGACCAGTGCCTGGAAGTCCTTGTCCATGTAGCTGCGCGCACGCTGCAGAAGCAGCGGCACCGGGCTGCTTTTCTCGCGGGTGCGGAAAAAATCCTCGACCGAGCGCATGACCGAGACCGCCTCGGCGCCGCTCTTGACAGGCTGCATCGGGGTGGCGGGCGTGGTTTCGGGCGTCTGGAGCGGCAGCGCATCGTCGCTCAAGGCCTTCAGCCGCTGCGCCGGGATGGCAAAGCCGGTCTGCGGACCGAAGGCGACGATGGCCTTGCCGCAATCCTCGGGGAGCAGCGTTTCGAGCGCCTTGACCAGCGGCTGGCCGATCAGCTGGCGTGCCTGCCGGACGAGGAGAAGCGCGGCCGACGAGGGTTCCTGTGCCTGGAAATAGCTTTCGCAGGCCAGGAGCGCCTGGCGCGCCTCGGCATGGCTGGAATAGGCGGTCTGGGGTGCCGGCGCCTCGGCCGGGGACGGGGCCGCGCCGGGCTCGGCCGCTTGCGGGGCCGGCGTTTCGGCTGGCGCAATGTCCGCCTCGGCGCCGCGCAGGTCGGGGCGGGCGGCGGTGATCTCGGCGCGGATCTCGTCGATCAGCTTGAGCGTGGGGTCCAGCCCGGGCGCAAATCCCGCAGACGGGTGCCCCTTGCAGGCCGCGGTGATCCGTCTCAGCGCCTCGCCGATGCGGCCGAGCGCGGCATGCGTGGCGTCGACCTTCTGCCGGCTCGTAGCCGAGCCGAGCTGATCGCGCATCGCCTGAAGCGACAGGTCCGCCTCGCCCTCATGCGGGGTGAAGCGGCCCTCGGCGACCTGGATCTTGCGGAACGTGACGTCGGTGCCGCCGCTCAGGCCCATGTAACGCAGGCCGGTCAGGATGGCGATCGGCTGGGCGAGTTCGGCCAGCGCGTCGCGCCGGTCGGCTGCGCCACCCGAGACGTCCGGGTGTACCGCGTCGCCAAAGAGGTCGATCAGGTCCGCGATGGTCTCGACCGCGTCGGCCATCGGGCCGGGCCGGCCGGCAAGACAGTCGAACTGCGCCTGCAGGACCAGAAGCCGGATATCGCGGCTGCGCTCGAGAAGCGCACGGATGCGGGCCGTCTCGGCCTCAATCTCAATGCTCTTGGGGTCGAAGATGCGGTCTTCGGTGCGCTTGCCGCCCTCGGTCTCCATGCCGGGCACGACATAGCGTTCCGGAAGGCGGCCGACGGCATCAAAATAGTATTCGACGAAGTCGGGATCGTCGGTCGCATCGAGGTTCGGCCCGCAGGGCGCGTCCTCGGAAACCGGCGCCAGCGCCCAGTCGTAACTCATTGGTCGGTCCCTTCCCGCCGGGGGTTCAGACCCCCTCGTGCGGCATCGTATGAGCAACGGACATAGCGTCAACCACCCTTGGATGCCAAGTCAGGAATGTCTGACCCGGGCCGAAGCATGACAGGATCTGTCGTCAGTCCCCGGCCCTGCCGACCGCGTCGGAGTAGTAGCGGGCGAAGGCCTCGAGGAAGGCGTCGAGCAGCCCGTGCTCGCCGGTCTCGGCCTTTGAATCCCAGCGCTGGACATAGGCCTCCCAGAGCTTGCCCTTAGACGCACCGCCAAGGATCCCGGATCCGGCGCTGTCCTCGATCTCGTCCGGCGAGAGGCCCGAGAGCACCGCCGCCAGCGCCGGTTGCAGCGCCGCGAAGACCGCCGACTGGTGGCGGCGGATGTCGGCAAGCGCGTTGCGGAACCCGTCCGGCCCGGTCATGAACCCGTCGCGGTGGCGCAGGAACAGCGTCTCGATCGCCTGGTCGGCGTCGGGCATGAACTTCATCGGGTTGTTGCCGGTGGCCGAACGCATGGTCCGCTCGCCGCCCTTGGTGAACTGCTTCACCGCGGCACGGTCCTTGAGCATCGTCATGATCTCGGCCGTCGCGTGCCGGACCGCAGAGCCGAGGTCGCGGGCCAGCCGTTCGGCATCGGCGCCGGCATAGTCCGCCGGGTTAAGGCCCGCCCCCTCGCAGAAGGCGCGCAGGATGGCGTCGGACGGCGGTGCGGCGGGGGGCGGGGGCGCCTGGAGCGGCGGTGGAAAGGCCTGCGGCGGCTGCGATCCGGCCCCCGCGCCCGGACGCGGCATCGGAACCGAGGGCACGAAATCGCGCGCAACGTCGTCAAGGTTGTGCTGCGCTCCGGGGCGGGCCAGCGGGTTCACCGGGGTCGGGGCGCTGCCGAAATCCCAGGGGTCGGCCTCGCCGCCGCCGAAGGCAGGGGGCATCTGGTGCGGCACCGGCTGCTGGACCGGCGGCGGCGGAAGGCCCGCGCCCTGGACCATCGCCATGATGACGTAATGGCCCACGGTGAAGCGGTCACCCGGCCCGATCCGGTGCGGCCCCTGCAGACGGTAGGGGCTGCCTTCGAGGAACGTGCCGTTGGTCGAGGTGTCGGTCAGCCAGTAGGCGCCGTCGCGCCAGGCCACAGAGAAATGGTGGCTCGAGATATGGCGGCCGGGATCGGGCAGCACCCAGTGCATGCCGCGCCCGCGGCCGACATCGCAGCCCGACCGGTCGAGCGTGATGCTGACAGGCCCGCCGTTGTCGAGCACGTCGAAATTCTCGATTCTGAGCGTCAGGGTCATCGGTCGGGCAAGGCTCCGCCTCTCGGGCGGCCCTTAGTACGCACGGAAGAGCGATTCCGCCAGCCGCACCAGCCGGACCAGGTGATGCGGCCGGTTGGCGAGCTGGCATTGCGCCAGCGCCGAGAGGACGGCGGCATTGACCGCGCGCGGGCAGCGGTGCGGCGCCACCGGGGCGGGATCGTTGGGCGCGATCTGCGGGCCCGACCAGCCGGCGGCGAGGCCGAGGACCACCGCCGCCGTCCGCCGTTCGGCGAAGAGCGCGGTCCGCATGATCTCGTAGCGCATGACGGTGTCGCCGGTGCCGCTCCAGGCGGCGATCCGTTCCAGAAGCTCGCGGTCGTGCGGCGAGAAGTCCGAGCGCAGGTTGCGCAGGCACTCGTAACCCCACCAGACCGCCATCCGCGGCCGGGCGGCGAAGGCGGTGAAGGTGACCGCCTCCTCGGGCGTCGCGGAGTCGTGCAGGCGCAGCAGGAACTCGACATTCTCCTCGTCCTCGCGGGGGCGCAGCTGGGTCAGGCTGCGGATCTGCGGCAGGCCGGCGTAAAGCTCGTGCGGCGTCGGGTAGCGCAGGGCCGAGACCGGCGCCGGCGGCTGGGTCGGAGGCTGGGTCCGGTCGGCCTCGTCGATATCCATCTCGCCTGGCATGGTCCCACCCTCTTGCCGGCCGTAATTGCCGACGATCCCCCGGTTCCCCCCGACGATTGAGGACTTGGGGTCCTCCCGTCAAGCCCGGCCGGACCGGACGGCGCGACTTTGCCGCGATGCAGGCGCACCCCGGCGCGGCCGCACGGACCGGCGCTCGGCCCGGTTACCGGACGTCGAACGTCGCGACCGCCAGCCAGGCGCCGTCGGCAAGCTCGCCGACGAGGCCGGAGAAGACCTCATCAGAAAGGTATCCCGCGCGGTCTGTCAGGGCGCGCGGCGAGCGGGTCGTGCCGATCGCCACGAGGATCTGGCTGGTGTCGCGCGCCGGACCGTCACGGGTCACCGGCACGTCGAACTGGGCCAGCGCGCCCGAGAACGACAGGAACCGGCCCAGGTCCTGCACCACGCCGTTGTCGTCGATCAGCAGCAGCGTCAGCTGCCGCCCGGCGCCACCGCGGATGATGCCGGTGAGCCGCCCTCCCGAGGCGACCTCGGAGGCGTCGACCCGGAGGCCGAGCCGCGTCGCCGGGTAGTCGGCATTCTGCCGGATCCAGTCGAGCGCCGGGCACTGGCGCGGGTCGACCAGCACGCGGGTCTGGTCGGGCACCGTGCCGCCGCCATCCGCGAGCGCACGCGCAAAGCTGTCCATCGCGGCGTCGGTCGCCGCGACGAGGCCGAGGCCGACACCCTCGGTGCCCTGGCGGCGGGGCAGCGCGATCAGGCAGGGATCGCCCGACGTGCCGCGCAGCCGGTCGATCAGCGCGCCGAGGGCGAGGTCCTGCTGGCTTGGCGCCGGGGCGGCGACTGGGGCGGGGGCCGAGGCCGCGCCGCCCGCCCCGGTCTGGGCCGGTGGCAGCGTGACATTCGGGGCCACCACCTCGACCGGCGGCGCGGCGGCGACGGCAATGGTCTCGGTCGGCAGGATCGGGCTCAGCTCCTGCGCCGGAATGGCGGTCACCGTCTCGGGCACCAGCGTCTCGGGGACTTCCGGCTCAAGCGTCCCGGGGTCCTCTGCCCCGGGCAGTTCCGGTTCGACGAGTTCCGGCTCGACCGCCGCCACCTCCTCGGGCTCGACGGCCTCGGGCTGGAGCACCTCGGGCTCACCGGAATAGGCCTCCTCTTCGGCGGGCAGTTCGGTCACCGGGGCAACCGAGCCGACGTCGATCTGCTCGAAACTCACCGTGAAGCCCGGCGGCTCAGCCGCCTCGCTGCCATTGAGGAAGGCGCCGCCGTAGAGATGCAGCACGCCCGCGAGGATCACCACATGTGCCGCCGCCGAACCGGCGAAGGCGCCAGCCCAGCCGGCGGCCGAGCCGTTGCCGTAGGGCAGGAAGCTCATGGTGCCGCCTCGCGGGCGCGCACCGTCACCAGCCGCACCTCGATCCCCTCGAGACCCGGCTGGCCGAGCAACTCGACCAGGCCAGAGGCAGGCGCTTCGCGGGCGACCAGCAGATGGACGCGCGGCACATCCTCCAGAAGGCGCGGCAGGTCCGCCGCCGCGACCGGCGTGCCGTTCAGCTCGACCGCGTCGCCGCGCAGGACGAGAAGCGGACGCGGCAGCCGCTCGACCGGCAGTTCCTCGGTCTCGGAGAGATCGACGCCGAGGCTGGCCTCGTTCAGGAGCCGCCCGGTGGCGAGGAAGAAGAGGATCAGCAGAAGCACGATGTTGACGATGAACATCGAGCTGTCGAGCTTGGGCCGTTCCGGCGGGCGAGGCAGGACCGAACGCATCTCAGCCCGACCCCGAGGAGATGCGCACGGCGCCGACATTCGCCTTCTGGAGCGCCGCCAGAACCGTCGCCACATCCTGCACCCGCGCCGCCGCGCGCAGGATCAGGACGACCTCGGCGGGCGCGGTATCGGTACCGAGCGCGCCCGCGAGCGCCGGCAGCATCTCGAATCCGAACTCCTCACCGCCGACCACCAGCCCGCCGGGCGTCACGGTCCAGAGCGCGACCTGGCCCGGCCCGGCGCCGCTGCCCGGCTCGGCGGTCGTCTCCTCGCCCGGCGCTGCCGCGCCGTCGCCGGGGGGCGGGGCGCTCCTCAGCGTCAGCAGCGAATAGGGTGTCAGGCTGGACGACAGGATGAAGAAGATCAGCAGCTGGAACATCGTGTCGGCAAAGGCGGTGAAGCCGAACCGGTAATTCGGCCGGCGGCGCGGAAGCGGCAGGCGCGAGGGGCCCGCCATCGCTCAGCCCAGCCGGGCGTCCGGGTCGACGCGCCCGTGCACTGCGGCCGAGATCAGCGCCTCGATCATGTTGCGCTCGCGGTCGATGCGGGCATCGAGCCAGGTGGCGATGACATAGGTGACAAGCGCCACGGCAAGGCCCGCCGCCGTCGTCGTCAGCGCCGCCCAGATGCCGCCGGCAAGGCCCGCCGGATCGACCGCGCCCTCGGCCTGCGACAGGACGCCGAACGCGTCGATCATGCCCACGACGGTGCCCAGAAGCCCGAGCATCGGCGCCGCCTGCACCACCATCTCCAGAAGCCGCATCCGCTCGGACATGCGGGCAAGTTCGAGGATCGCGGACTGACGGCCAAGCTCCTCGGCATAGGCGGCGTCGCCCGGCCGCGACTGCTGGGCCGAGAAGACGGCGAGGAGCACCCGCGCGAGGACCGAGCCGCGGCCGGAGGCGGCGCGCACCGCCTCGTCCGGGCGGCCCGACAGCCAGTCGCCGAGGATCGCCTCGGCCGTCTTGCGCCTGCCGACACCCATGCGGGAGAACTGGGTGGCCTTGTAGAAACCGACGGCGATGGCGATCACCGACAGGACCGCGAGCGCGGCGTAGACGGTCAGGGTCGCCGGGTTGAGCAGGCCCTCGGGCAGAAGCTGGGTCAGGTCGTTCATCGCGCGGTGTCTCCGGGGCGGCGCGGGCCGCCGGTCAGGTGCCGAACTGGATGGAGATGCGCGAGCTGGCGACCAGCTCGGCGAAGCAGAAATCCGACTCGGCGCCTCCGGCGAGGGTGCAGGCCGACTTCTGGTTGACCAGGATGCGCGAGATCGAGGCGCAGGGCGTGCCGGAAAGGTCGAACTGAAGGATCTTGGTCTTGCCGGCGGTGAGCGCCCCGAAGTCGAGCACCAGCAGCCGGGTGACCGTGCCCTCGGTGTCGAAGATGCCGACCTGGAAGGCGGCGCGGTCGAAGACGTTCTCCGATCGGTTGGCGGCGACATAGGTCAGCCGGCAGGCGCCCTCGGCGGTGTCGGCGGCCGAATTGAGCTGAAGGTCGAAGCCGGGCGCGTCCTGCGCCGGGGCGGCGACGGGCGCCAGCGCGAGAGCGGCCGCGGCGAGGCGGGCCAGGACGGCAGAACAGGTCGGCATGAAATCCCCTTCCCAACGGATCGTGCGACAAATGTATGGGGGATAGGGGGAGATGCCGGCGCCGGTGTCAACAGTCGAGGCACGGCTGTCGCCGCGCTTGCGGACGGACGCTAGCGGAAGACGCCCAGCATCCAGACATCGTCGAGCCCGCCGCGGGGGCGCGCTGTCCGGGCCGGCGCGGTGCTCGCCGACGAGCGCGGGCGCGGGGCCACCGAAGGTACCACGGGCGTTTCCGGCGCCACCGGGAACCAGCTTTCAAGCGTCTCCAGAAGCGCCGTCACGAACCGCGGAGGCGTCGCCTCCTGCTCCTGCGCCAGCGCCGCGTGGGCGGGCAGAAGGGCGGCAAGGACGAGTGCCATGCAGGTGGTACGAATGTGTCTCATGCTTGGAATGATAGCAGACAACTTGCGCTTGCGGTGCGAAAAGCTGCGGCCGCGCGATATTCCGCCGCAGAGGATGCGCGCGTCAGAGCGGTCCGGCTCCGCTTTCGCCCGGCGGACGGGCGGGCTAGTCTCGCCCCCGACCCGAGCCCGAGGAGCCCGGACGTGCCCCGCCGCGCCAGCCTTTTCGTCCTGTTTTTCGCCCTTGCGGCGCTCGTCCCGGCGCAGCCGGCTCGGGCGCAGTTCGCGGTCTGCAACCAGACGTTCGACGTGGTCAACGTCGCCATCGGCCGCTCGGACAGGGACGCGTTCGTGACCTCGGGCTGGTGGACGATCGGGCCGAATCAGTGTGCCAATGTGATCACAGAGCAACTGACCGTCCGCTATGTCTATGTCTTCGCGCAGGACGTCTTCGGCCGCACGGTCCTGGCCGGATCGACGCGGATGTGCGTCGCGCCGGCGCG
>JBNLCA010000669.1:0-1888 GCA_050303575.1 Paracoccaceae bacterium | reverse complement strand
TGTCGGAGAAGAGGCTGACCGCGCCGTTGACCATCGGCTTGCCCTTCGCCGGATTGCCGGGAAAGACGGTCGCGGTCTTCACCAGCGCGCCCAGCCCGTCGATCACCGCCGCGCGCGACAGAAGGGTGTCGTCGCCGCGGTATAGGAACGTGTCGCCGATGCCGTTGATCGGCATCCTGTGCCCGTCGGCCAGCGCGTCGGTGAGCGCGATCCAGTCGAGGCTCCGCTCGCCCTCGTCAAACGAGACGATCGTCGGGTTCATCGTGCCTCCTCCGGCGAAAGCAGCCCCTCGTCCACCAGCCTCGCCGCCCAGCTCTCAGGTCCCTCGAAATGGTGCGTCCGCCAGCCACGGCTCCGCGCCACCTCGATATTCTCGGCCCGGTCGTCGGCGAAGAGAAGCGCCCCGGGCGCAAGTCCGCAGTCAGCCTCGACCATGCGGTAGATCTCCGGGTCGGGCTTGGTCACGCCCATATGGCCCGAGACATAGGCGCGGTCGAAGGTGGTGAGGAACGGGTAGACGGGCGTGGCGATGTCGAATGTGCCGACGCCGAAGTTGGTCAGCGCGAAGACCGGCACGCCGTTCGCCTTCAGCGCCGCCATGAGGCGGACCGAATGCGGGATGACGGGCGCGGCAAGCTCGATCCAGTTGTCATGCCACATTCGGATTTCCGCGGCGAACTCGGGATAGTCGTCTGCGGTCTGATAGACGACGGTCCGGAAATCCTCGCCTCGGTCGACCCGGTCGTTCATGGCGTGGAGGTTGACGGCGGCGAACATGGCGCGGCGGCGCGCTTCGCCGACATGCGCGTCGTACCAACGCTCGGGCTGCCATTCGATCAGCACGTTGCCGATGTCGAAGATCACGGCCTCGGGCCGGGTCATCGCGTTCCTCCCTGAATCCGACCGTAGCGTTTGGCGCGGCGAAGGGAAGGGCGCCCGGCGCATGGCCGCCCTGCGCCTAGCGCCGGACCACCGTACGGCGGCGCAGGCTCGCCTCGCGCCAGATCAGGAACAGGCCCGAGCCGAGGATCAGCGCGATGCCGGCCCAGGCGATGGCATCGGGAAGCTCGCCGAAGACGGCGAAGCCCCAGAAGACCGCAAGCGGCATCGCGACATATTCGAAGGGCGCCACCAGCGCCGCCTCGGAGAGACGATAGGCCTGGCTGATCGCATAGCCGCCGAAGGCGTTGGCGACGCCGATCAGCGCCATAAGGCCGAAGTCGGTCATCGGCGGCCAGGACCAGGCGCGGAAAAGGAACTCGAGCGACGGGTGGCCCATGCCGGCGAACTGGCCGTGCCCGATGGCAAGGCCGAAGGCGGCCGAGGTGACGACGAAGGTCAGCTGGACCGAAAAGGCGAGGCTGGGCGCGGTGTCCACCGTTCCGATCCGTCGGGTCAGGATCGACAGCATCGAGTAACCCAGCGCAGCGGCGAGCGGCAGGAGCGCCGCCATCTGGAACGCCTGGGTGCCGGGGCGGAGGACCACCATCACGCCGACGAGGCCGACCCCGATGGCCGCCCAGCGGCGCGGACCGACCGTCTCGCCCAGGAACACGATCGAGAGGACCGAGGTGATCAGCGGACTGACGAAGAAGATCGCCACCGCGTCGGCCAGCGGCATCGCGGCGACGGCAAGGAAGAAGCAGAGGTTGTTGAAGACGACGCAAAGGCCGCGGATCAGGTGCAGCTTCGGCCGGTTGATGCGCAGGACGGAAAGGCCACCGGAAAGCGGCACGATGATCGTCAGGAGGACGAGGATGGCAATGGTCGAGCGGACCAGCACCACCTCGTGCAGCGCATAACCACCCGACAGGAACTTGATCAGCACGTCGTTGAGCGAGAAGCAGACCACCGCCCCCGCCGCCCAGACGGCGCCGATCATCGTGGG
>JBNLCA010000668.1:0-2416 GCA_050303575.1 Paracoccaceae bacterium | reverse complement strand
CAGCTCTTCGAGGACGGCATTCGGCGGATGTTCGGCGAACTGCGCCAGGTCACGCAGGAGCTGAACAATTCGGCCCGCATGCTGGCGATGGGGCCCGAGCGCATTCTCGACGTGCCGGTGGCCGACTACCCGTTCCGCTTCAAGCTGCCCTATGTCGGCACCGACCGGATGATGAGCGCCATGCTGGCGCGCAAGGAGTTTCCCAAGGCCGACAACCTGGCGTCGCTGGCGCTCCGCCTGCCGAAGGGCGGGGTCTTCGTCGACGGCGGCGGCTTCATCGGGGCAAGCGCGTCCTATTTCTCGCAGGTCTGCGGCGCCGACGAGATCCACGTCTTCGAGCCGCAGCGGATCATTCTGCCTGCGCTGGAGGAGAACCTCGCGATGAACGAGGTGAGGGGCCTGCACCTGCACAAGGCGGCATTGATGGACGAGGAGGCGGGCGTGGCGCCCGGCACCTTCCGGCCGCGCGAGATCTACAACACCCCGTTCCTGAAGCATAAGGACGGCCAGTATACCGGCAAGACGATCGACGGGCTGAAGCTTTCCCAGCTCGACGTCATCCACCTCGACTTCCACGGGCCGAAGATCCTGGCGCTGAAGGGCGCGGTGAAGTCGATCGAGAAGTTCCGCCCCTTCATCGCCATCGATGTCGAGGGCCGCGACCAGGCCGAGGTGACCGAGTTCCTGGCGCCCTACGACTACGACATCGCGGGTCTGCCCGGCTCGTTCCTCTACTATCCGAAGGTCTGACCATGGCGACGGCGGTCGTGACCATGGTCTACGACGATCCGGAGCTTCTCCGGATCTGGGTGAACTACTATTCGAAATACACCGACCGGCGGAACCTTTTCGTCGTCACGCACGGCCATCAGCCCTACGTCGCCGAAGCCGCCGAGGGCTGCACCATCGTGCCTGTCCACCGCCGCCTGGCCTACGGAATGATGGACGTCGACCGCTGGCATTTCGTGTCCGAGTTCTGCTCGTCGCTGACCCGCATGTTCGACACGGTGATCTACAACGACGTCGACGAGATGCTGGTGGTCGATCCCGAAGTGGCGGACAATCCCCTCGACTATATCGAGACGGTTTCGGACGAGAAGGTCCTGACCGCCTTTGCCCTGGAAATCATGCACCGCTGGAGCGAGGAGCATGACCTCGACTTCACCAGGCCTATCCTGAACCAGCGCAAGTATGTCCGGTCGAACTTCACCTACTGCAAGCCGTGCGTCGTGCGGCGCCCGGTCGTCTGGGTGCCCGACGGGCACGGCATCATGCACCAGCCCGAGCCGAACCTGATCGACCATCTCTACCTCTTCCACCTCAAGTGGATCGACCGGCAGTTCCACATCGAACGCTACGAACGCCGCTTCCGGATGCACGAGACGGCGAAGGAGGAAGAGGCGGTCCATATCGGCGCCGGGACCTGGATCAAGTCGCGCGCGCAGTACCTGCGGATGACCGACGACATCGAGGACATGCCGATCGAGAAATGGGGCCAGGGCCTGAACTTCGACGACGAGCGCAAGCTGTTCCACGAACAGTATCACGGTTCCAACTCGGGCCGCTTCATGGCCAGCCGCCGGGTCGGCCGGGAACTTCGCGTGCTGCCGGAACGTTTTGTCGGCATGTTCTGACTGTCCCGGCGCCGCCGGGTCTGCCCGGCGTTGAAGCCGGGTCACGGGCATACTAAGAAGCGTTAACGTCCCAACAAAGGAGCTACGCCATGGCCTTCACGCTGCCCGATCTCCCCTATGCCCACGACGCCCTTGAAGGGCTTGGCATGTCGAAGGAGACGTTCGAGTATCACCACGACATTCACCACAAGGCCTATGTCGACAACGGCAACAAGCTGATCGCCGGCACCGAGTGGGAAGGCAAGTCGGTCGAGGAGATCGTCAAGGGCACCTACCAGTCCGGCGCCGTCGCCCAGTCGGGCATCTTCAACAACGCCAGCCAGCATTGGAACCACACCCAGTTCTGGGAGATGATGGGCCCGGGCGGCAAGACCATGCCGGGCGAGCTGGAGAAGGCGATCACCGAGTCCTTCGGCTCGGTCGAGAAGTTCAAGGAGGACTTCGCTGCCGCCGGTGCGGGCCAGTTCGGCTCGGGCTGGGCCTGGCTCGTCAAGGACAAGGACGGCTCGCTCAAGGTTACCAAGACCGAGAACGGCGTGAACCCGCTCTGCTTCGGCCAGACCGCGCTTCTGGGATGCGACGTGTGGGAGCACAGCTACTACATCGACTTCCGCAACAAGCGCCCGGCGTACCTCACGAACTTCCTCGACAAGCTGGTCGACTGGGAAAACGTCGCCTCGCGCATGTGATCGCGGTCCCGAACCCACTGAATTTGCCCCGCCGCGCGTCTCGCCGGCGGGGCTTTTCGTTGGGAACCGAGGTCTTGCTCGCCCGTTGAGGTC
>JBNLCA010000667.1:0-1960 GCA_050303575.1 Paracoccaceae bacterium | reverse complement strand
ACGGCGAACGTCGTCCTGAACATGTGGTTCCGGTTTCCGGCCCAGGCGGTCGACACGCATATCTTCCGGGTCGGCAACCGCACCGGCATCGCACCGGGCAAGGATGTCGCGGTGGTCGAACGCGCGATCGAGGACAACGTGCCGGTCGAATACCAGTTTCACGCCCATCACTGGCTGATCCTGCACGGCCGCTACATCTGTACCGCGCGCAAGCCCCGTTGCACCGACTGCCTGATCGCCGATCTCTGCCCGTCGGCGGGGCTGGACGCGAAGTAGGACGGCCCTTCGTTCCGAGGTTCCGCCCGGCGCCGACGCCGGGCCGCGCCCGAACCGCCCCGTGGGGGAGGGCGCCTTTGCGCCACCCCCACGGTTCGGACTTGCCCTCCGCGCTATGATCGATCGTTGCTAGACGTCCCGGAACAGCCCCGCCAGCCAGTCCGCGAACACCCGCACCCGCGGCGCCAGCCTTCGTCCCGGCGGATGCAGCAGGGTCACCGGCATCGGCTCGGGCGCGAACTCCGCCAGCACCTCGACCAGCCGCCCTGCGGCCAGCGCCGCCTCGGCGTGGTAGCGCGGCTTCTGCACGATCCCGAGGCCAAGCTCGGCCGCCGCCGCGTAGCTTTCCGCCGCCGTAACCGACAGGACCGAAGGGACACGGATGGCGATCTCCTCGCCGCCCCGGCGGAAGGTGAAGGGATAGTCCTCGCCCGTCGCGCGTGACACGAAGCCGACCGCGACATGGCCCTCCGCCAGGTCCTCGGGAACCTGCGGAACGCCGTGGCGCGCGAGGTAGCCCGGGCTCGCCACGACTGCTTCGGGCAGGAGCGCCACGCGCCGCCCGACCAGCGCGGAATCCCTCAGCTCGCCGATCCTGAGGACGCAATCGACCCCCTCGGCGACCGGATCGACGAAGCGCTCGGTCTCGCTCATCCTCAACCGGATGTCCGGGTGTCGGGCGAAGAACTCGCCCAAACGCGGCAGCACGTAGCGGCGCGCCAGGGTGCCCTGTACGTCGACCCGGATCATCCCCCGGATCGCTCCCCGCCGCGCCTCGGTCTCGGCCTCCTCGATGTCTTCCAGGATGGCGGCGCAGCGGCGGGCGAATTGCGCGCCCTGGTCGGTCGGCCGCACGATGCGGGTCGTCCGCTCCAGAAGCCGCACGCCGACCTGGTCCTCGAGCCGCTGGATTGCCCGCGAGGCGGCCGAGGGCGTGAAGCCGGTCTCGGCGGCGGCGGCGCGGAAGCTCCCCAGCTCGGTGATGCGCAGGAAGAGGGCAAGGACGGCGAGGCGGTCAGGGCTGCTCATGCCGCCAGAATAGCACAATCTAGCGCAAGATTATCCCATCAGATGCAATTGTCATTTCCGCGACCGCACGATTACGCCGCCCGGCAATCGGTCCACATGGGACGGATCATCCAAGGAGCATCCCATGACCGACCAGAAAACCGCCATCGTCACCGGAGCCTCGCGCGGCATCGGCGCCGCCATCGCCGAGGCACTTGCAGCCCAGGGCCAGGCCGTCGTCGTCAACTTCGCCGGCAACGAACAGGCCGCCGAGGACGTCGTCGCGCGGATCACCACGGCGGGCGGCCGTGTCATCGCGCACCAGGCCGACGTTTCCGATCCCGCCGCCGTCGCCGCCCTTTTCGAGCGGGCTGAGGCCGCATTCGGCGGCGTCGACATCACCGTCGCGAACGCCGGGATCATGCAGCTCGAAACCCTCGCCGACAGTGACGAGGCGCTTTTCGACCGCCAGGTCGCGACCAACCTCCAAGGCGCGTTCCTCACCCTGCGCGAGGCCGCCCGCCGCACCCGAGATGGCGGCCGGATCATCGCGCTCTCCTCGACCGTCACGCGGCTGCTTCTGCCGACCTACGGCGTCTATGCCGCCACCAAGGCGGCGGTCGAGGCGATGACCGGGGTTCTGGCCAAGGAGGTCCGCGGACGGCAGATCTCGGTC
>JBNLCA010000666.1:0-7100 GCA_050303575.1 Paracoccaceae bacterium | reverse complement strand
GACAGGCCCATCCGGAACGAGGCGACCGAGGTCTCCATCGGGTTCGCGCCCGATATGCCTGCCGCCGCGTAGGAGGCCAGGGCCACGGGTGGCGTGATCGCGGAGACGACCGCGAAGTAGAAGACGAAGAAGTGGGCGAGGAGGATCGCGGTGTCGTCGGGCACGCCGCCGGCCTCGATCAGGTTCTTCAGCCCCGGCGCCACGACCGAGGCGGCGACCGCGTAGGCGGCCGTCGTCGGCATCCCCATGCCCAGGAGGATCGCGATGCACATGGCAAAGAAGAGGGCCAGGAGCTGCGAGCTTCCGGCGATGCCGAGAAGGAGGCTCGAGAACCGCGCACCGACGCCGGTCAGCGAGATGACCCCGACGATGATGCCGGCGCAGGCGCAGACGGCGATGATCTGGATCGACATGATGCCGGCCAGCTCGAACGCCTTGACGATGGCGGCGGGTCCCATCCGGTAGGGCGTCAGCCAGCTGACCACTGCGGCGGCGGCGGTGGCGAGCGTGCCGGCGCGGATCACCGAATAGCCCATGAAGAGCGCCACGATCAGGATCACGATCGGCACGAAGAGGAAGGCGCGCCGCGCCATCGTCTTGAACTTGGGCAGCTCGTCCTCGCGCATGCCGCGCATGCCGAGCTTGGCCGCCTCGAGGTCGACCATGAAGTAGACCGACATGAAGTAGAGCAGCGCCGGAATGATCGCCGCGATGGCGATGTCCTGGTAGGGGATGCCGGTCACCTCGGCCATGATGAAGGCGCCGGCGCCCATGATCGGCGGCATGATCTGACCGCCGGTCGAGGCGGCGGATTCGACCGCGCCCGCCGTGGTCTTGGCGTAGCCCATCTTCTTCATCAGCGGGATCGTCAGCGAGCCGGTGGCAACGACGTTGCCGGCCGAGGTGCCGTTGATCATGCCCATCAGGCCCGAGGCGAAGACCGCCACCTTGGCGGGGCCGCCGCGGGCGCGGCCGGCAACGGCGAAGGCGAAGTTGACGAAATAGTCGCCCACCTTCGACGCCTGCAGGAAGGCCGCGAAGATGATGAAAAGGATGATGTAGGTCGAGGAGACGGCCGTGGTCGCACCAAGAATGCCGGCATCGGTGTAGATCTGGCTGAAGAAGCGCGCCCAGTCGATGGGCGGCGAGTTCAGGAAGCCCGGCAGGTACTGGCCGGTGAAGACGTAGACCAGGAAGATGCCCGAGATGATGATCAGCGCCAGCCCCGCGACCCGCCGGGTCAGCTCCATGATCAGTGCCACGCCGGCGATGGCGGCAAGCGAGATCCCGATCGGCGCGAAGGTTGTGCCGGTCGAGTTCCGCATCGCCGAGAGGGTCGTGTCGAGGATCGTCATCAGGTAGGCGGCAACGGCGGCACCGCAAAGCGCAAGGAGAAGGTCGGGGGCGGTGAACCGGTCGCGGCCGCGCTTGTGGAACCACGACACCACGATGCCGCCGAACGTCGCCACCAGGAGCGGCGCGCCGTAGAGCCAGGTCTCGTTGAACTTGATCGTCGGGTCGATGCCGTTCCACTGCGCGCCGCCGGCCAGTTGGATTCGGAACCAGACGGCGACGCAGAAGGCGAAGGCGGCCGGTACCATCAGCGCCCAGGCGAGGTAGGTCGTCATCGTCGGGCGGCCGTCATCGTCCTCGCGGAAAGCACAGGCCGAGAAGAGCAGGAAGCCGAGGAGCAGCGCCCCCGCGATATGGAGCATCCGGAAGTTCCATGTCTCGAGCGGCAGGTTCGGCAGGAAGGGCAGATCGATCAGTCCCCCGGTCAGGCCGCGGATCGAGATGCCGTTCAGGTTCGCCATGTGAAAGGCGGCGTAGACGGTCGCCACGATCGAGATCACAGCGAAGCCGCGCCCGGTGAACATGCGGCGGTTGCTCTCGACGGGTTCGTCGTCGACGCCCTCGGCGATGACGACGTCTTCTCCCTGAGGATTCGCGGTCTCGGCGCTCATCTTCTGTCCCCCTGTTCCGTCTTTTCAGACCCACGCTTGCCGGTGGTTAGGTGAAAGGGCCGCCCTCGCAAGGAAGGCGGCCCTGATCATCATAGCATGTCCGGCGCTCAGCCGCCGTAGATCTTGTCGGCCGGGATCGAGGCGCCGTTCTCGTTGAACCACTTGGCGGCACCGGGATGCCACATCAGGACGCCGTTCTTGTCCCAGTTCTCGGGCAGCGTCTCGGAGGCGGCCTTGTGGATGTTCATCATCCGCTCGTGGTCCGACATCACGACCTTGGTGGCCTCGTAGACGAAGCTTTCCGGCAGGTCGCAGTTGGCGATGGCGAAGTTCCACATGGCGACCGAGCGGGCGGGCGCGGTCAGCGTGGTGTAGGTGGTCTGCGGGATTTCGTAGTCCGACACCGGGAAGGCAGCCTCGACCTTGTCCTGCTCTTCGGGGGTGAACTCGATGATGTTCACGTCGGTCTGCACCTCGAGCTGGCTGACCGCCGGGACCGGGACGCCGGCCGCGAAGGCGATGACGTCCAGAAGCCCGTCCTGCAGCTGACCGCCGAGGTCGTCCCAGCCGCCGTTCCGCCGCTCGAAGTTGACGCCGAGGCTTTCCAGCATGGCCGGGAAGTAGGTGTCCGAGGTCGAGCCCGCCGGACCGAAGCCGATCTTCGCGCCGGCCGGGATCTCCGAAATCGAGGTGATCCCCGAGGACGCCAGCGTCGTGATGGAGAAGGGCGTCTGGTACATCGGGAACATGGCGCAGGCCTTGTCCATCATCACGCCGGGCGCGATCGGGTTGGTGCCGTTCAGCGATTCCGCCGCCGGGCCCATCGTGGTCATGCCGAACGCTGCCTCGCCGGTGTGGACCAGCGCCATGTTCTGCATCGGGCCGCCGGTTACCTCGGCGCCGCCCGAGACGCCAAGCTGCTCGGCGACGAGGTTGCCCCAGCCCGAGCCGTAGACGAAGAAGGTGCCGCCCTGCGAGGCGGTCGCCACCGTGAAGCTGGCCGGCCAGCCCGTCTTGTCCATGTCCTGCGCCGTGGCGCCGGTGGCCATGAGGGCGAGACCGATGGCAGTCCCGGTGATCATGCCGATTTTCATGCGTATCCTCCGCTGTTGATTATCGTTTCCCCCAGTACCCAGGCGGAAAACTTGTTAACAGTTTCGCCGCGCGCGGGGCGCGGATCAACTGGCAATTGCGTGACAGAAGGCGAAATTCGCCGCTCTAGATCGCTTCTAGGGCGCTGATGATGGGTGAAAAGTCCGCCGCCTTGAGCGAGGCGCCCCCGACGAGGGCGCCGTCGACGTCGGCGATCGCGAAGATCTGGGCCGCGTTGGAGGGCTTGACCGATCCGCCGTAGAGAAGGCGGATGCCTTCGGCCTCTGCGGGGACGAGCTGGTGAAGCTGGGCCCTGAGCGCGGCGTGGACCTCGGCGATCTGCTCGTCGGTGGGCGTGCGGCCGGTGCCGATGGCCCAGACCGGCTCGTACGCGATGACAGTGTTATGGGCGTTCGCCCCCTCGGGAAGCGACCCCGCGACCTGGCCCGCGATGACGGCGAGCGTGTCGCCGGAGTCGCGCTGGGCGAGCGTCTCGCCGACGCAGACGATGGCGACAAGTTCGGCGGCCCAGGCGGCCCGAACCTTGGCGGCAACGTCGGCATCCGTCTCGCCGTGGTCGGCGCGACGCTCGGAATGGCCCAGGATGACATGGGTTGCGCCGACGTCGGCCAGCATCGCCGCCGAGAGGTCGCCGGTATGGGCGCCCGAGGCAGCGGCGTGGCAATCCTGCCCGCCGGTCACGATGGTGGCGCCGCCGATCCGCTCGCGCATCCAGGCAAGATGCGTCGCGGGCGGACAAAGGAGCACGTCGCAAGTGGGTGCCGGGTGTGCGGCGAGAAGAGCGTCAACCTCGGCCAGAGCGGCGCGGCTGCCGTTCATCTTCCAGTTTCCGGCGGCAAGCTTGCGGCGCATCGGCGGTCCCCCCTGTCGGCCCAACGGTCGGCGGCTTCTTAGCGCGTGTCGGCCTTGTGGGAAAGCCTAGCTCTCGGCAAGCGCGCGGCGCGCCCAGCGGCAGGCCTCGTCCGAATCGTCGAGCGCAGCTTCCGGGAGCGACCAGTAGGGCATGGCCGTGCCGCCGGGTCGGAACTGCTGTGCGCCCACGGCCGCCAGGGCCTCGGCGAGGGGGCCCTTCGCCTTGAGATAGGTGCGGCCGGACCTGTCGAGGAGCGCGAAGATCCTGCCGCCGGAATAGAGCGTCAGCCCGCCCATCATCTTGCGCGTGGTGATCTCGCCCAGCCCCTCGAAGAGCTCGCGGGCAAAGGCAATGTCGCTGTCCGAAACGCTCATGAGGACTTCTTGCGCGCCTTCTCGCGGCGCTTCTTCTCGGCCGCGGCGCGGGCCGGGCCGAGCGACAGGCGCGCCCAGCCGAGCGCCTCGGCCGGATCGTCCATCGCCGCATCGGGCAGCGACATCAGGGACGTTACCTGCCGCGCGCCGGTTGCCCGGGTGTAGCTGAAGGCGCGTGCGCCGGCCTCCTCGAAAGCCGCGCGCGTCGCGTCGTCTGACTTCATCCAGATCACGTCGCCCAGGATCGCGGCAAACATCACGTCGCCTTCGACATAGAGCGCGGAGCCCGAGAACATCCGCCCCGTGGTGATCGGTCCCAACCCGGCGAAGAGGTCACGCGCATGGGCGACCAGTTCGGGCGAGGCCGGCATCAGTTCTCGGCGAACTTGATCGACTCGCCGCAGCCGCAGGCTTCGACGACATTGGGGTTATTGAAGCGGAAGCCGGATTCGAGAAGCGAGGTCTGGTAGTCGATCTCGGTCCCGAAGAGGAACATCTGCGCCATCGGCGCGATCATCACGCGGGCGCCGTCCTGCTCGACCACCTCGTCGTGCGGATCGACGTCGGCGACGTAGTCCATCGTGTATTCCATGCCCGCACAGCCGCCCTTCTTGACGCCGATGCGCAGGCCCTTGGTCTCGCCCTTCGCCATGAGGCGGGCGATTTCCTTGGCCGCTGCGGGCGTCATGCTTACGGCCTGCTTGCCGGGAATGCCGAACATCTTGGGTCTCCGATCCTTATCCCCAAGATATGAAGTTCCGGGCCTGTTCTCAAGCCGGGTGACGGCACGGGTTCGTGTTCTCAGTCCGGTTTCGGCCCGTGGACCAGCTCCAAAGCCGCCATCGCTTCGCTCAGCGCCCAGAAGCCGGCCGCGTCGAGCCGGGCGGCGATCGCCTGCTGGCGGATGCCGAGGCGGGCCGCGATCTCGGTCTGAGTCGGCGCGCCGGGCCTGAGCGAGTGGATCAGCACCTCGGCCTGCGCCGAGGTCCAGCGCTGGCAGATCGCGTCGGCCAGGGTGACGAGGACCGTGGCCGGCGGTCGTGCCCCAGTGCGCGCAAGCAGGATGCGGCGGCCGCGCTTCATGCCGGAAAACGCCTTGTCGGCGCGGGCGAACGCGTCGCCCGAAGCGTCCGACAGGTCGCGCGTGCCCGGCCGCTCGATTTCGCCGATACCGATGGCGATGCGCGCCTCGACCGGCGCCGCGGCGGCCTTGAGCCGAGCCTGAAGGAAGAGCGCGGTCCTCAGGCAGAGGCCGGGATTGGCCAGAAGCATCTGCCAGCGCTCGCCCTGAAACCGGGTTGGCCTGAGCCCCGCGCCGTGCCAGGCCTGCGCCGCCTCGGCGGCGGCGAAGAGCATTTCGAAGGCGCGGTCGACGTCCGCTGCCGTGGCCCGCGCCGGGCGCAGGAATGTGCCGGTCAGGACTGCGCGATCCGTGGCCATCAAAGCCTCCCACATTTGGATCATTGGCAGGCACGGCGGCGTGCATCAACCTTCAAGCGTTCGCTCGCGCGTCAGGAGCGCCGCCAGGGCGTCGAGCGCGCGTCGGACCGGCGGGTCGTGCCGGGCCTCGTGGTGGCAAACCAGCCATTCCTCGTGCGCGATCTCGTCGATCGGGTCCGACAGCCGGACGAGGCCCGGCTCGCTCGCGCCGGCGAAGAGGGGAAGGATCATGCGGCCGACCCCGATACGGGCCAGTTCGACGCCGATGAAACCGTCGGTGTAGGTCGTGACAATCCGCTCGCCGTGCGCGGCGCGGACCCAGCGCGACGCGGGGGTGGAACTCGCGCCTTCGGCCATCGCGATGTAGCCGGTGACCGACGCGTCGCGGCCGAACTCGGCATAGCGGATCGTCGCGGTGCGCCGCCCGGCCAGCCAGCTCTGCTCGGGCCGGCGGTTGCGGATGCCGATGTCGGCCTCGCGCCGGGCGATGTCGAGCGTGGCGTTCGACGACAGGAACTCGGGCATCCAGCCGTCACCCGTCTTCCAGACCCGGTCGAGGTTGCGTGCAAGGTAGCGCATGGTGAAGGAGCCCGCCGTGATGCGGACGCGCGGCACGGCATTCTGGCCGAAGCCGGCGAGCCGCTGGCGCAGCGGCCGCAGCGCCTCGGCCTCGGCGAGGAGCGCCCGTCCGTCCGTCGTCAGCGCATAGCCGTGGCGGCCACGACGGAATAGGCGCCGGCCGAGCGCAGTTTCCAGCGCCCCCATCCGCCGCGAGAGGGTGGGCGCCGATACGCCGCTCGCCGCCGCTGCACCTTGAAGCCCACCGGCATCGGTGACGGCAAGGAACAGTTCGAGGTCGTCGAGGCCGGGGCGTTTCATTTCATTTCTGCAACGATGCTTTCCGAACCGACCGATGATTTGGACAAGAATGAAGGAGATACTCCCGTCAAAGAAACCATAATTGAAAGGGTTTGGCCATGAGCTTGTTTGACCCCTATCGCAGGGAGCACCCTTCGGCTGGCTATCGCCTCGAACGTCAGATCATCCAGGGCCGCGTCGTTGCCGCGAAGCGCCGGCGCCGGTTGCGAAATTGGGTGAAGCTGCGACGGCTGGTCCGCCGTTACATGAAGCCGAGCTCGAGGCGCGCCTCGTCCGACATCATGTCCATGCCCCAGGGCGGGTCCCAGGTGATCTCGACATCGACCTGACTGACGCCGGGGAGCGCACCGACGGCGTCCGCCACCCAACCGGGCATCTCGCCCGCGACCGGGCAGCCCGGCGCAGTCAGCGACATGACCACGTTTACCGCTCCGGCCTCGGTGATCTCGATCGTGTAGACGAGGCCGAGGTACTAGA
>JBNLCA010000665.1:0-7394 GCA_050303575.1 Paracoccaceae bacterium | reverse complement strand
GGTTATAGTCGATTCTCGTAAAGGTTGAAGGAGTAGGTTGATGATTGCCCTCAAGTCCCAGTCGATCTCGGGTGCAACTCCGGTCGCGGCCAAGATGGCCGACGACGACATCCCGGTGAGCCTGCGCTGGATGGAAGTGCGGCTGCCGCGGATCGTGAGCGAGGAAGCCCGCAAGCCGACCTGCAAGATCTTCGCCCAGCTCCGCGCGATGTGAGCCTGCGGCCGCTTGGCCGGCGGATCGCCTTATTCTTATGGGCCTTGCGCTTGCGCGATCGGCATTCCGTTGGCGCTGCGCAATGGAAAGCGCAGGGCATGACCCCGCTTCCGGGGGCGGGTAGCTACTCCGCCCGCACCTTCGCCCAGAGCAGCCGGATGAGTATCATCGAGACCGTATCCGGATGCAGACGCCATTCCTCGGGGACGTCATCAGGCGCGACGCGATCGCAATCTTCCGCCAGGGCGACATTCCCTTGCCAGAGCCCGAGACTGTTTCGCACATACATCCCAAAGCTGTGGTGAAGCAGGATCAGATCCGCCTCGGGCATCTGCTTCAAGATGGACACACTTTCCGGGTCGAGTTCGCCCAGCAGATGGTCCACGGCCTCGGCGCAGGTGGCGATCATGAGAGGCGGCTCGATCTTCGGGTCCGGTCCGGGCTGGGCCAGCCCGGGCGTCAGGGAAAGGAGCCAGAGCGCCAAAAGCGCGAGCGGCCTCACACCATCATTTCCTTGGTCGCCGTCAACCGGACATCCGGGTAATCGCGCTCGATCCGGTCGATGTCCCATTGCAGACGGGTGAGATAGCCCACGTCGCCGTCATTGTCGGTCGAGATGTGGCCCTTGTTGGCGTTGACGAACGCCTCGACCGCCTCCTTCTTTCCGGAGACCCAGCGGGCCGAGGTGAACTGCGAGGCCTCGAACCGGACCGGCAGGCCGTATTCCAGCTCGATCCGGCTTGCCAGGACCTCGAACTGCAGGGCACCGACGACACCGACGATGAAGCCCGAGCCGATCATCGGCTTGAACACCTTGGCGGCGCCCTCCTCGGCGAACTGCATCAGCGCCTTGTCGAGGTGCTTGGCCTTCATCGGATCGGCGGCCCGCACACTTTGCAGAAGTTCGGGGGCGAAGGACGGGATTCCGGTGACCTTGAGGCTTTCGCCCTCGGTCAGCGTGTCGCCAATGCGGAGCTGACCGTGGTTCGGGATGCCGATGATGTCGCCGGCCCAGGCCTCGTCGGCAAGCTCGCGGTCGGCGGCGAGGAAGAGCACCGGATTGGTGATCGCCATCGGCTTGCCGGCGCGGACATGGGTCAGCTTCATGCCGCGGGTGAAATGACCCGAGGCGAGACGCAGGAAGGCGACGCGGTCACGGTGCTTGGGGTCCATGTTGGCCTGGACCTTGAAGACGAAGCCGGCGACTTTCGTTTCCTCGGGGGCGATCTGGCGCGGTTCGGCCCGCTGGGGCTGCGGCGGTGGCCCGTAGTCGCCGATCCCGTCCATCAGTTCCTTGACCCCGAACGAGTTGATCGCCGAGCCGAACCAGATCGGCGTCATGGTCCCGTCGAGGAAGGCCTGGCGGTCGAACTTCGGCAGAAGCTCGGTCGCCATTTCCAGCTCTTCGCGGAGCTTCTCCAGCTGGGCGGCCGGGACATGTTCGGCAAGCTTGGGATCGTCCAGACCCTCGATCTTGATCGACTCGGCAACGCGGTTGCGGTCGGCGCGGTCCATCAGTTCGAGACGGTTCCTGAGCAGATCGTAGACGCCGATGAAGTCGCGGCCCATGCCGATGGGCCACGAGGCCGGGGTCACGTCGATCGCCAGGTTCTCCTGGATCTCGTCGATGATCTCGAACGTGTCGCGCGCCTCGCGGTCCATCTTGTTGCAGAAGGTCAGGATCGGCAGATCGCGCAACCGGCAGACCTCGAAGAGTTTGCGGGTCTGGCTCTCGACGCCCTTCGCCCCGTCGATCACCATGATCGCGGCGTCGACGGCAGTGAGCGTGCGGTAGGTGTCTTCCGAAAAGTCCGAGTGGCCGGGCGTGTCGACAAGGTTGAACCGGTAGGTCCGGTAATCGAACGACATCGCAGAGGCGCTGACGGAAATGCCGCGGTCCTTCTCCATCTGCATGAAGTCGGACCTCGTCCGCCGTGCCTCGCCCTTGGCCCGGACCTGGCCGGCCATCTGGATGGCGCCGCCGAACAGCAGGAACTTTTCGGTCAGAGTCGTCTTGCCCGCATCGGGATGCGAGATGATCGCAAAGGTGCGACGCCGGGCTATTTCCGGCGGCAGGGGCGCGCGGTTGTCGAGCATGGGCGGGGATATAGAGGCGGCCGGGGCGCGGCGCAACGGGTCTGGAGCGGGCACGGGCATCGCCGGGCACCGCGCCAGTGCTTGGCCCGGGAAGAAAGCGCCCGAGGCGGAGCCCTAATACCCCATCCCGCGCAAGAGGCTGCCCCGCGCCCGGGCGAGGACGGCGCCGGGCGCTTCGGTGGCGCGGACCGGGGCCTGGCTCAGCGCGCCGAGCGCCGCCTGCGCGTCCTCGGGCAGCGCGTGGCGGGTAGCGTCGTTGACCAGGAGGCTGTCGGCCGGGATGCATTCGGCATAGATCACCTCGTGCCGGTCGAAGACGAGGCTGACATAGTCGGCAAAGCCGCCCTTGCGGATCGTCACCACCTCGCCATCGACGAGGTCGCGGGCGCGCACCAGCATCTCGGCCGTCTCGACGATCCGGTCCGGCCCGCGCTGGTAGACGAAGAGCCTCTGGTGCTGGCTGAGGACGAGGTCGTTGAGATTGCCAAGCGCGCCCTTCGGGATCGCGACAGGGGCGAAGGGGCCGATGGCGCGGACGGTCCGCTGGAAGACGTGTCGGACGGGCTGTGGGCCTGAGGCGCGGGTCAGGACGCGGTCGCCGGGACGCAGATCCTCGATGGCGCGCTGCGTGCCGTCGGCCATTGTGATCGCGGTGCCGCGCATGAATGCGACCGAGGTGACATCGGCCAGCGTCACCGGCCCGGGATCGTCCGTCGCCGCGATCAGCGTGTAGTCGAGGCCGGGCTCGAGCGGCGAGAGCGGCAGGAAGAAGCGCCGGGCCGCGCCGAAGCCGCCGAGCGCAATGAGCAGGATCTCGGCCTTTTCGCCGTCGGGCGCCATGAAGGTCAGACGCGCCTCGAGCCGGACCGCGTCGCCCTCCCCGCCTGCATCCGAACCCGCCGCGACCGTTGCGCGGCCGGCCGACTGGCCTAGGAAGCGGCCAGCGGCGCACGTCGTGACGACCCGGTCGCTGACGAAGAGCCGCAGCGCCTGGCAGTCCTCGCCGAGTTCGTAGACATCGCCGGGGCAGACCTCGTCGGCGCCGGCAACCGGGTCTCCCGAATTCACACCTGCAGTGACCGCCATGCCAGCGGCGTCGAAGACATGGCAGACGTAACTGGCGGAGGCGGAATCTTCGGACAAGGGCGCGCCGGGAACAGGTTGCGGAAACGTGGCGGTGAACGTACGGCGCGGTCCGCCGTCGGGTCAACGCGCATCCCACGACGCGGTTGGCGCGAGGTTAACGCCGGGGTGCGAATCGCGGCCGCGGGTGCTAGGCGGGGCGGGAACCAACGGGAGGAACGGCGATGGATCTGGGCATCGGGGGAAAGCGCGCACTGGTCACGGCCTCGTCGAAGGGACTGGGGCGCGGCTGCGCCGAGGCCCTCGCCGCAGCCGGGGTTGACCTGGTCCTGAACGCGCGGGGCGCCGAGCCGCTGGAGGCAACGGCCCGGGCGATCCGCGCGGCGCATGGGGTCGAGGTGACCGCCGTGGCCGCCGACATCACGACCGAGGCGGGGCGCGCCGAGGTGCTGACGGCGGCGGGCGAGGTCGACATCCTCGTCACCAATGCCGGCGGTCCGCCGCCCGGCGTCTGGAGCGACTGGAGCCGCGACGATTTCATCAAGGCGCTCGACGCGAACATGCTGACGCCGATCGCACTGATGCAGGCCTGCCTGCCGGCGATGATGGCGAAAGGCTGGGGCCGGGTCGTCAACATCACCTCGCAGTCGGTGAAGGCGCCGATCGCGGCGCTGGGTCTTTCGAACACCGCGCGGACCGGTCTCACCGGCTTCGTCGCCGGAACGGCGCGACAGGTGGCGGGCAAGGGCGTTACGATCAACAACCTGCTTCCGGGCATCCACGCGACGGACCGCGCCGTCTCGCTCGACGGCGGGGTCGCAAAGGCGCAGGGCATCTCGATGGACGAGGCGAAGAAGCAGCGCGCCGCGACGATCCCGGCCGGACGCTACGGCACGCCCGAGGAATTCGGCGCCGCCTGCGCGTTCCTGTGCTCGACGCACGCGGGCTTCATCGTCGGACAGAACCTGCTGCTGGACGGCGGGGCGATCAACCTGACGCTCTGAAAGAAAAGGCCCCCGTGACGGGGGCCTTTCCAGCTATTTCGGTCAGGTCACTCGACCTTCACCTCGACCCGCTCGCCGGCCTTGACCTCGAACGCGACCTCCTGGTCGGCGCGGTCGGTCTTGTAGCGGACGGCAACGACGTACCGGCCGGCGGGGAGCGTCGTCTGGTACTCCTCGTCGAAGGCATAGCCCATCTCCTTGCGGTCGCCGTTGATGTCCTTGGCCTCGGTCAGGATGCGCAACCCGTCGATCCCGGGCGCACTGATCGCGGCGACGCCGGCGTTGAGAACGATCTGCACATCGGTGCGGCCGCCAGCCTCGACCTTGAAGGGCTCGGAGGTCACCTCGGCGGCGCCGAGCTTGGCCCGGACGATATACTCGCCCGCCGGCACGTCCATCTGGCCCGGCCCGTAGCGATAGGCGAACTCGTCGCGCGAACCGTCTATCTTGGCGGTCGAGCCGAGCACTTCGAGGAAGATGCCGTCGCCTTCGACCGCAGGACCGCCCGGCGCGTAGACGGCGGTGACATTCGCGATGCCGGCGCCGACAACCACCACTTCCTCGCGCGTCTCGCCTGCAACGAGGGTGATCTCGCGGCTCGATTCCGCCTTCCCTTCCTTGCCATGGAGCGTGTAGGTCCCGGCGGGTACGTACGACGTGAAGTGGCCGTAGCCGTAGGGCTCGCGCACGTCAGGGTTCAGCGCCTCGATGTAGATGTCGCCGTCTTCCTCGCCGCCCTCGGTGCGGGTCGCGATGACCGTCAGGATGGCCGCGTTCAGGACGAAGTGCACCTCGGTCAGTTCGTCGTCCTTGAGCGTGACGGGCTGCTCCATCTCGACCCGGTCGATCTTGACCTTGAGAATGTAGTCGCCGGCCGGCTGGCTGGTCCTGTAGATATCGCGGTAGGTGTAGTCCACTTCGCGGTCGGCGACCTGTCCGTTGATGACAGGGACCACTTCCCAATAGAGATCGGTGTCGATCAGGTCCGGTCCACCCTCGGTCAGCGAGGCAGTGGCGACGAGGTTGTTCTCAAGCGCGACCGGCTCAGGCGCCGGCTCGGGCTCGGGCGCAGGTTCCGGCTCGGGCGCGACGACGACAGTCTGGGTCAGCGCGTCGGCCAGCTGCGCGGCATCGGCGGCGGCGAGGTACTTGCCGCCGGTATTCTCGGCAAGGCAGGCGACCGCCTTGCCGTCCTCGTCGGAAAGGCCGAAGCCGACGACGTGGGCGGTGAAGTCGATGCCCTTCTCCTCAAGCTCGGCGCCCAGCGCGCAGGGATCGGCCTCGCAGGTCTCGATCCCGTCGGTGACCAGGATCACCGTCGCCTTCTCCTCGGTGAAGCCCATCGATTCGGCCGCGACGCGGACCGACTGCGTCAGGGGTGTCTTGCCCTGGAACCGGGTCGCGTTGGCGAAGTCGATGATCTGCTGCGCCGTACCGGCAGCGGCGGGCACCGCGACCTCGATGTCCGAGCAGTCGCCGCGCGTGCGGTGGCCGTAGACGACAAGGCCGAGCTCGGTCTCAGGCGAGACGGTCTGAAGAACGGTGCCCAGCGTCTCGCGGGCAATCTCGACCTTGGTCTTGCCATCGATCTGGCCCCACATCGAGCCGGACGCATCGAGAACGATCATCGTCCGGCCCTCGGCGAGCGCGAGGCCCGGCAGGAGAAGCCCGATGACAAGGAAAAGCGCACGCAACATTCTGAACCCCTTCGGTTGGCCGGCGGGGCGGACGCTAGCATGCTTTCTCCCCTCGTGGGAGATCAGACCTGCCCCGGACCATGGCCCCGCCCGGCAAAGTTTCCGCCTGTCTGTCGGGCCTTAGGTTGCAAGGGTTCAATCGCCGCGCCCTTGACTTTCAGCCCGGCGCCCCACCCTCTTCGGCAATGGGACAGCAACACCATCACCAGGCGGGGCACGGGCTGGCATGACCCTGACGCGCAACCCCTTCACGGCGCTTCTGACCGTGCCGGCGGCGATCGCGATGGGGTTGGGGCTTCTGGCGGTGCCGGCAGGCTTTGCCGACGCGTTCTTCCCCGATCTCGATCCTGACTGGCCGCTTTCGCCGGTCGCGGCGCAGGCGATGCTGTCGACCATCGCCGGCGGGGCGATGACGGCGCTGACGCTGGCCTATTCGCTGACGCTGGTCGTCTTCACGCTGGCGGCAGGAAATATCGGCCCGCGCCTTCTCAAGCGCTTCTCGACCGAACGGGCGAACCAGGTGACGGCCGGCCTGCTGGGCGGGACGTTTCTCTTCGCGCTGATCACGCTGGGCGCGGTGACCGACGAGAGTGCGCCGCAGATCGGCACCTTCGCCGGGCTGCTCTTCGGCGTCGCATCTGTGGCGCAGCTGATCTACTTCGTGCGCCATGTCGCGCAGTCGGTGTCGGTCGATGACGAGGTCGCCGAGGTGACCGCCCGGCTAAGGCACGAGCTAAGGACGTTGACCGAGAAGGTGGGCGATGCCTCCAGCCTTCCGGACGAGGATGATTTCCAGACAGTCGTGCGGGCGGACCTGGCGGGGTATGTCTCGCTCGCCGATACGGCGCGCCTGATGGACTACGCGCGCGACGCCGATGCCGTGATCCGCGTCGAGCGGCGGGCCGGCGACTACGTGCTGAAAGGCGCGCCGCTGGTGTCGGCAACCAGGGAGCTGCCAGAGAGCATCAGTGACCGGCGCAACGGTGTCGTGGGGATCGAGCCGGCGCGAACCGATGGCGGCACGGCTGAGTTCTCGATCAACCTTCTGATCGAGATCGCGCTGCGCGCGCTGTCACCGGGGATAAACGACACGTTCTCGGCACTGGCGGTGGCCGAGATGATCTCGGGCGCCCTCGCCGAGGTGGTCGACGGGCCAAGCGGGCCGGCCCTTCTGTCCGACGCCGAGGGCAATGTGCGCGTCGTCCTGCCGGGCGCAGAGGTCGGCCGGCTGTGTGCGCAGGCGTTCCATCCGCTGCGGCGGGCGGCACGGACGAACATCCTGATGGCGCGCGGGCTGGC
>JBNLCA010000664.1:0-8769 GCA_050303575.1 Paracoccaceae bacterium | reverse complement strand
AAGGTGCTGGGCTTCCAGTATGACCTTGCCTGCAACGGCTACGAGCTGATCTCGGGCGCGATCCGGAACCACAAGCCCGAGGTCATGTTCAGGGCGTTCGAACTCGCCGGCTACGGCGAGGAGGAAGTCAGGAAGCGCTTCGGCGGCATGGTCAACGCCTTCCGCTACGGCGCACCGCCGCACGGCGGATGCGCGGCCGGCATCGACCGGATGGTCATGCTTTTGGCCGACGAGCAGAACATCCGCGAGGTCATCATGTTCCCGATGAACCAGCGGGCCGAGGACCTGATGATGGGCGCGCCCAGCGAGCCGACCAACGAGCAGCTGCGCGAGTTGAGCCTGCGCGTGCTGCCGCCGGAATGAGCGTGAACAGGTGACGGACGGCGACCGCCTGATCCTCGATGCCGTGCGCACCTTCGACGGGGCGCTGGCGCGGATGACGGGCATGCTGATGCGGGTCGAAAGCTGGCCCGAGGACCGGCGGAAGGCGCTTCTCGAAAGCCGCCTTGCACCCGACATGTTCACCTTCGCCCAGCAGGTGCGGACGGCGGTCCATTTCACCTTGCGCATCGCGCTGCCGCTTGCCGGACGCGAGGTGCCGCCCGCGCCGCCCGCGACGGCTGACCTGAAGGACCTGTACGACCGCATCGCGGCCGCCCGCGCCGCGCTGGCGCTGCCGGACGAGGCCTTCGACGGCGCCGCGGCGCGGACGCTGCACGAGCAGGCGGGTTTCGCCGATCTCGACCTTCCCGCCGCCGAGTTCATCTTCCGCTTCGGCCTGCCGAACTTCTGGTTCCACCTGACCACGGCCTACGCGCTTCTGCGGGCCGCCGGCGCGCCGGTCGGCAAGGCCGATATCGACGGCCTTCACGACTATCCGCCGGGATTCAGCTTCTGAGGAGGTGCAGATGCCGACGCCCGCCGAGAACACCGAGAGTGCCAAGGCCTTCTACGACCTGATGTTCAACCAATGCCGCCCGCGCGAGGCGATCGAGCGCTACGCCGGCGCGGAGTACATCCAGCACAATCCGCATGTCGCGACCGGCAAGGACGCCTTCATCGCCTATTTCGAGAAGATGGCGGCCGAGTATCCGGGCAAGCATGTCCGTTTCGTCCGGACGGTGGCCGAGGGCGACCTCGTCGTGCTCCATTGCCACCAGACCTGGCCGGGGCTCGACGACTATGCCGGCATCGACATCTTCCGCTTCGACGCGGACGGCAAGGTGGTCGAGCATTGGGACGTTCTGCAGACCGTGCCGGCCGAGATGGCGCACGAGAACGGGATGTTCTGACGTCAAATCTCTTCGAAGAGATTTGCAAAAGTCTTTGAGGACTTTCTGCCACCCTTGACGCCCCTTCCGCGCGGCGTCCGGCGGCGCTAGGGTCGCGCCAAGGGGGAGGGCCGGAATGACCAGGGAAACCCGCGACATCGGCGCGCCGGTCCATCACTGGACCGAACCGCCGCACCCGCCGAGCGCCGAGATGGAGGGTGCCTACGTCCGGCTCGAACCGCTCGCGCGCGCCCACGCGGCCGAGATCCACGCCGCCTTCGCGGGTGCCGACGCGGCCTGGGACTGGATGCCCTACGGCCCCTTCGAGACCGAGGAAACCTATGCCGGCTGGATCGACAGCGTCGCGGGCGGGCGCGATCCGCTTTTCTTCGCGCTGCGCGATCTCGGCTCGGGCAAGGCGCTGGGCGTCGCATCCTACCTGCGCATCACGCCGTCCGCCGGGTCGATCGAGCTTGGCCACATCGCGCTTTCGCCCGCGCTCCAGCAAAGTCGGGCGGCGACCGAGGCGTGGTTCCTGATGATGGACTGGGCCTTCTCGTCGGGCTACCGGCGCTTCGAATGGAAATGCAACGCGCTGAATCTCGCCTCGCGCCGGGCCGCCGAGCGGCTGGGGCTGAGCTACGAAGGCATCTTCCGGCAGGCTGGCGTGGTCAAGGGGCACAACCGTGACACCGCCTGGTTCGCCGCCATCGACGGCGAATGGCCGGTGCTGAAAGCTGCGTTCAGGCGCTGGCTCGACCCGGTGAACTTCGACGCCGAGGGAAGCCAGCGCGAAAGCCTCTCGGCCCTGACATTCCCGGTGCTCGTCGCGATCGACCCGGCGCGCGGACGCGGATAGGACACATTCAGGCCAGGCGGCGCGCCTCGCGCTGGTTCAGGCGCTGGGCGACCATGCCGGCCAGCCGTGCGACATGCGCTGCGGTTGGCGCGCCGGCGGCCATCTGGTCGCTGAGCGAGACCGCCGCCTCGGCAAGCGGCCCGTCCGCGGCCGAGCGGGCCACACCCGCCAGGAACTTCGCCGCGTAGGCCACCGTCTTCGGCTCGGCCTCGGTGTCAAGGCATTCCGACACCAGCACCAGGTCGTCCCGATAGGCGAGCCGGTCGGGCGCGATCTCGGCGGCTTCGGCACGGGCCGCCGGCGGGATCTTCAGGGCCGACGCCACCACCTCCTGGAAGGCGGCGAGGTTGGTGATCGGCTTGGGCAGGAAGGCGTCGGCCCCCGCCTCGAGCGACGCCGGCCCCAGGGTCGTGTCACCGCTCGTCGCCAGGATCGCGGGCAGGCGCGGTGTTGCCGCGGCAAGCCGGGCGATGAGGTCGAGGCCCGACCCGTCGGGCAGGCCCACATCGACCAGCACCACGGTCGGCCGGTAGGTCGAGAGGTGCCGCTCAGCCGCGCGCAGGGAATCGGCGCGGCGGATGCGGGCGCCGAGGCGCAGGCACAAGAGCCGCACCGACTCGCTGGCGAAGCGGCTGTCCTCGACGACAAGGACGGTCACGCCCGAAAGCGGCCGATCGGGTGTCGGCGCCGGGGCGGCGAAGAGGGGAGAGAAGGGATCGGGCATCACTGATACTCCGCTGGCAGCACACGATTCGATCTAAACGCGCTTTTGGCTAACGCAGGGTTAACGGCGCGGCGCAGCGCTCCCGTCCCGCGCCCCCCTTGTCCCGGCCGGTCCCAGCCCGCATAACCGACCGGAGGGAGAGCCCCATGATCGGACGCCTGAACCATGTCGCCATCGCCGTGCCGGACCTGACGGCCGCCGCCGCGCAATATGCCGGCACGCTCGGCGCGAAGGTCGGCGCGCCGCAGGACGAGCCCGACCACGGCGTCACGGTGATCTTCATCGAACTGCCGAACACCAAGATCGAGCTTCTTCACCCTCTGGGCGAGGGCTCGCCGATCCAGGGCTTCCTAGACAAGAACACCTCGGGCGGCATCCATCACCTCTGCTACGAGGTCGAAGACATCCTTGCCGCCCGCGACAGGCTGAAGGCCGAGGGCGCCCGCGTCCTCGGCTCGGGTGAGCCGAAGATCGGCGCGCATGGCAAGCCCGTCCTTTTCCTGCACCCCAAGGACTTCAACGGGTGCCTCATCGAACTGGAGCAGGTGTGATGGGACCGACCTCCGCCCTCGTCCTCTTTGCCGTCATCTGGTTCATGACGCTGTTCGTCGTCCTGCCGCTCAGGCTGAAGACTCAAGGAGACGTCGGCGAGATCGTGCCCGGCACGCAGGCCGGCGCGCCGCACGACCTCAACATGCGGCGCAAGCTCAAGATCACGACGATCGCGTCGGTAATGATCTTCGCCGTCCTCGCCACGATCATCATCTCCGGCGCGATCACGGTTGAGGACTTCGACTGGCGCCATCAGCTGACGCCAGCCGATGAAACAGATGCGCAAACGTCGCCACCCCAAGTACCGGGATGAAGAGGTTCACGAACGGGATGGACAGCGGCGCGGCCATCAGCGTCCCGGCCAGCCAGATCGTGCCCGAGTGACGTGACCGCATCCGCTTGGCCTCGGCCTTGCTCATCCGGCGCATGGCGACCAGCTGGAAATATTCCCGCCCCAGAAGGAAGCCGTTGATCGCCCAGAAGACGACGGGCGCGAAGGGTCCGGCCATCATGGCGAGGACCAGGGCCAGGATATTCACGACCACCAGAAGGCCAAAGAAGTTCAGGCTGTCGATCAGCGCGTCGAAGAAGGGCACCCGGTGCGCCGGCGGCAGGCTCGGGTAGTGCCGGTCCTCGACCGCGGCGGCGACATCCTCCAGGAAAAGGCCGGTGAAGGCCGAGGCGACCGGCACCATCAGGAAGACCGAGAGCACGATCATCAGGACGAGCGATCCCCACGAGAGGAGCGTGTCCAGCCCGCCGATCGGGCCGATGCCGGGAATCTCGACCGCCTCGGGCACGAACCAGTCGATGACGCCCAGGAAAAGCGCGTAGATACCGACCAGAAGCGCGATGGTCAGCGCCACGCCGTAGAAGAGCACGCGCCGGAAGCGCGGGTCGCCGATCTGCGCGAGCGCGGCGAAGAATGAACCGAAGATCACGCTTCGACCCACGCGGTGATGGCGGCGACGTCGGGGCGCGGCCGGTCGGGCGGCTCGGACGTTTCAGTGCCGATATGGACGAAGCCCACCACCCATTCGCCGTCCGTCAGGCCAAGGTCGGTCAGGAACTGCGCATCGTCGAGCATCCAGCCGGTGAGCCACGAGGCGCCCCAGCCCGACGCCAGCGCGGCATTGACGAGGCTGAGCGCGACGCATGCGCCCGAGAGCATCTGTTCGCGCGCCGGGATCTTCTCGGTCGGGCGCGGTACGCCGATCACCGCGACGATCATGGGCGCGTCGGCGAAGGCCGAGACGCCCTTCTTCAGCGGCTCTTCGTCGAGCCCCATCCGCCGGCCCGCCGCCTCGGCCGCGCGCGCCAGCCGCTCGAGCGCCGGGCGGGCAAGGACGATGAGCCGCCAGGGTTCGAGCTTGCCGTGATCCGGCACGCGCACCGCGGCGGTCAGGATCGGCATCAGCTCCTCGCGCGTGGGCGCCGGGGCGGCAAGCGTGCGGGCCGGTCGCGAGCGGCGGGTCATGAGGAAGGTCATGGCGTCGGGGTTCGGGGCAGGCATCGGCGCTCCTTTCGGTTGGCAAGAGAGGTGGGCGATTTGCGCGCAAGGATCAAGCGGCAGGGTGAAACTGCCCCGGCCGCAACGGCTCAGCCGACCTCGAAGACCTTGGCGACCGCGCCCCCGGCAGGGCGGTCGTCCTTGAATCCGAGCGCGTCGTAGAAGGCGAGGGCGGTCCGGTTTCGCTCGCCGATGAAGGCCTCGATCCAACAATGCCGTTTGTACGGGCCGCCTCGACCGTTGCGGCGAAAAGGCGCGTGCCGATGCCGCGACGGGCGGCAGAGGGGCGGACATGGGTTCCGATGATACCCCAGCCGACCGGCGTTCCGTAGGGATTACCGTCCTGCGCCCGTTTGAGGGACTGAAAGCCCAGGATCGCGCCGTCGGCCGCGACAGCGATCTGGCAGCCCAGCTGCTGCGGATGGTTCACTTAGTGGTCGAGAACGAAGGCCGCGTCGCCTGCCTTCTTGCGAAGCCCCGCGGCAATCAGGTCTCCAAGCACGCCGCTCATGCCCGGCGCGTCCGATGCGTGCGCCCGAGATACGAACACGTCCCCGCCCGAACCGCTCTCCATCGTCTGAACGCCGCGCTCTATTCGGCTGCGTGCCGGACGCGTCGGCGCGTCGCGTCGGACTGCCGCTCCGCCTCGTAGAGATAGTCACGCGTCAGCGGCACCGCCTCCTGCCTGCGCGACAGCTGAAGCTGGAAGACCACCTGATCCATCAGCCGGAAGGTCAGTTCCGAGGCGATCAGATAAAAGCGCCACATCCGGCAGAAGCGGGCGTCGTAAAGCGCCTCGGCCTCGTCCTCGCGCGCCTCGAACCGGTCATGCCAGTGCCGCAGCGTCTCGGCATAGTGGAGGCGCCAGACCTCGACATCGTCGGTGACGAGGTCCTCCTTCTCGACCGCAGTCATGACTTCCGAGAGCGCCGGCACGTAGCCGCCGGGGAAGATGTACTTCTCGATCCAGGGCGAGGTCGCCCCCGGCCCGCCCGAGCGCCCGATCGTGTGGATGAGCGCCACCCCGTCGTCGGTCAGAAGCTCGCGCACCTTGTCGAAATAGGCCCGGTAATGCGGAACGCCGACATGTTCGAACATGCCGACCGAGACGATCCGGTCGAACGGGCCGTCGACCTTGCGGTAGTCCATCAGCCTGAACTCGACCCGGTCGGAAAGGCCCGAGGTCTCGGCCCGCTGGCGGGCGACCTTCAGCTGTTCCTCGGAAAGCGTCACGCCCACCACCCGCGCGCCGTAGTCGCGCGCCAGCGTCAGAGCCATGCCGCCCCAGCCGCAACCGATGTCGAGAACGCGCATGTCTGGCTTGAGCAGAAGCTTGCCCGCGATATGCCGTTTCTTGGCCAGTTGCGCCTCTTCCAGCGACATGTCGGGACGCGCGAAGTAGGCGCAGGAATACTGCTTGTCGGCATCGAGGAAGAGATCGTAGAGCGCGCCCGAGAGATCGTAGTGATGCGCCACGTTGCGCCGCGACCGGCTTGCCGGGTTGAACTGGTGCAGCCAGCGCAGCGTCCTTCTGAGCGCTCGGATCGGCTTCTGCCAGAGCGGCAGGCCCATTTCGGCGTTCGAGATCAGGAGCGTCAGAAGCCCCCTCAGATCGTCGCCCTCGACGATCAGGGTGCCGTCCATGTAGCCTTCGCCCACGGCCATTTCAGGCGTCAGGCACAGCTTCCGGATCAGCGCCTCGTCGGTGATCCGGACATGCACCTCGGGCGTGCCGGACCCGGCGTCGATGACCGAGCCGTCCGGCAGGGTAATGACGAACCTGCCCCGGCGGATCAGTCGGTGGGTGAAGGTTTCAAGAGCGTTCTTCCACATGCATTACCCCCAAGCGGCCCCCCCGGGCCCGCGAAATGGTTCTGCACTCGCACGCTTAACACCGGCTGGGTGCGGCGAACGGTTCGTTAACGGGTTTAGTCTGTCGGCGGGACACGAAATTGTAAAGTCGCGGCCCCGGCGGGCGCGGTGTGCCGCCTAGAGGCTGACCGGACGGTCCGCCGCCGCGTGCAGGTGCGCGACCAGGGCCGGGTCGAGACCGAGCCGCGCGGCGAGGAGGGCGAGATAGCCCTTCTCGGCCGGGGCGCTCGGGTCCACGGCCAGGAGGGACGCCGCGTAAATTTGCGCGCCTTCCTCGGGACTTGCAGCCATTGCGGCGATCCGGCCGGCATCGAGCGGCGTGTCGAGTTCCTCGCCGATCAGCCGCGCCGTGTCGGGGCCCAGACCCAGCTCGGGCAGGTGCGCGCTGATCCGCGACCGCTCTTCCTCGGTCACCGTTCCGTCCGCCTTTGCGGCTGCAACCATGGCGCGAACGAGCTTCATCTCGAGCGCCTCGATCCGGTGCGACTCGTTCGGCGTGAAAGCGGCGGACGGGGGGGAGAGCGCTGCCGGTGCGGCGCCCGAGTCGGTGTCTGCGCCCGGCGCCTTGCCCGCCTGCCAGTCCTGCCAGGCCCGCCACGCCATGCCGCCGATCAGGGCCGTGCCGCCCAGCCGGACGGCGTTTCCGATCAGCCGGCCGGGCCTGCCGCCCGAAAGCAGCAATGCCAGGACGCCGCCCGCCGCCGCGCCGGTGGCGAGCGAGGCGCGGTCCTTTGTCAGATCCTTCAGCCTGGCCTTCGCCTCGGGGCCAAGCAGGTTGTCGAGAAAGGACGGGCTCATGGGAACTTCCTCCATTCCGGTGTCCTGCCAGATGTAGGGCGGCCGGCCGCGCCCTTCAATGAAGGGCCGCCGGCGGCGTCGCGGACGTCTTGCCCGCCGGCAGGGCTCAGCGCATCAGGAAGGCCGCCGCAATCAGGCCCACGCCGACCAGAATGACCAGAGCCGCCATGCTTTTCCGGCGACGGTCTTCGATATCCTCGCGCGAGATTTCCGGCGGCGGCGGAACGGCGCCGAGCTTCGGCGGCGGTTCGGGCTCGGTCGGCGGCGGCGGAATGCGCGGGTCCAACTCCGGCGGCGGCTGGACCGGCTCGGGCTTCGAGCCTGGCATCGGAACATAATCGTCGGAGGGCCGTGGACGCGCCGTGGCGCCGGCGGCGGGCCGGACCGGTGCGATCGGCGCAGGAGACGGCTGGGCTTGGCCAAGGGCCGCCTGCGGAACGGGAGCGGGTTCGGGGTCCGCCGGGCGGGGGGCGGCAGGTTCGGGCGCCGGATCGTCGACCGGCTGGGCGGTGGTCAGGGCCTGCAGGAAAGCCTGGAAACTGAACCCGCCCTCGGGCATCTGGTCGGCCCGCGGCAGCTCGTGCGTCTTCAGGTTCTGGGTGAGAAGCCCGATGACATCGAGCCGTTCGGCCTCGTCGCTTTCGCGGTAGGTGCCGGGTGGCAGGCGTACCGGGCTCTGGTTCAACCCGAAGCCCGAGTCGAGGAAGAAGGTGCGCAGGCTCTCGGGCGCCTGCCGCAGCGCCTCGACCGTCGCCGCATCGCGGAAGAGCGCCACGCCCTTGCCCTCGCCGCCGGCGACACCGGCCGGCAGGGCCGAATAGATATCGAAGTCGTAGGTCAGCGCCATGGGCACTCCGCAGCCAGTTTCGGCGCGACCCTACCAGCCGTCCGCGCGCGTGTCTTCCCCATCCGGCAGCCGATCGCCGGAACCGGGTGCTCCGCCTCGGGCCGGCGCGGAACTTGCGCCGCGCACATCCCCTCACCGGTCCCGGCCGCGCTTCGCGCGGGGCTTTCGGTGGCCTCGGCTTCGCCTCGGCAGGAAGGGGGCCCTCGGACCCCCTCTTGAGCCTGCGGCTCAATTCACCCCCGAGAATATTTGAGACCAAAAGAGCGACTAGGAGCGTCAGCCTGCTTCCTTGTGCCGAAGATACTCCGGGGGAGTCGTCCGTCAGGGCGACGGGGG
>JBNLCA010000663.1:0-9806 GCA_050303575.1 Paracoccaceae bacterium | reverse complement strand
GGTGCGTGCGAGCACGCACCCTACGGTGTGTCTCGAATTGACTCGCCAACCAAAAACCAAAGGTGGTAGGAATGTAGTATCTTGAGCAACTTCTATTGGAGATACGATAATGCCAATAAGAGCGACCTTTCCCATCTTGCTCGCCCTCCTAGCAGCAATGCCATTGCAGTATCTATATGCACAGCAGCAGCCAAGCGAAGGTCCAGTCGTGAGCAGCATCTTCAGCTCATCGAACGTTCTTATTGCGGCTGTGCTCATCATGTTTGGAATGGGGCTCTGGTTTGTAAATCAGACGCTAAAACGAAAAGAACAAGGGTTTGGGCCAAATTCAGTTCGGGCTCTTGGGATAGTAATATTTATACCTGCATTGATCTTTGTAATAGGGTACAAGGGCCTCCCAGGTGAGGCTATTGCTGCGTTACTTGGAACTCTCGCAGGGTACGTTTTTTCTCCAGGCAAGAGTGAGGATCAAAGTGCTTAGCGGAGGTCAATTCTGGCTCCCCAGAACAACTCACACTGGTTGATCTTTTGGGCTACTATCGGTGCAATAGTTGCCTGCATTAGAACTGCAGTACTCAACAGCGCGAGAAGCAAGAATTAGAAAGGCGCGTCCACGTGTGACCGGAAAACTTTTGCACGTTACCTGCTTCGGCTCCACCGCCGGCTCCCCACATCCACCGGGTGCCGCACGCAATTTTGCTTCGCAAAACCGCTTTCGCGCACGCGTCGAAACCCGCGGGGCGGGTTTCGACGTTAGCGGCTGAATTTCTTGTATTTTACCCGCTTGGGTTCGACGGAATCCGGCCCCAGCCGCCTGATCTTGTCGGCCTCGTAGTCCTCGAAGTTGCCTTCGAAGAACTCGACATGGGCCTCGCCCTCGAAGGCGAGGATGTGGGTGCAGAGGCGGTCGAGGAAGAAGCGGTCGTGGCTGATGATGACGGCGCAGCCGGCGAAGTCCTCGATCGCGGCTTCCAGCGCCTGGAGCGTCTCGACGTCGAGGTCGTTGGTCGGCTCGTCGAGGAGGAGGACGTTGCCGCCGTCCTTCAGGAGCTTGGCGAGGTGGACGCGGTTGCGCTCGCCCCCTGACAGGAGGCCGACCTTCTTCTGCTGGTCCGCCCCCTTGAAGTTGAATGCGCCGCAATAGGCGCGGGAGGCGATCTGCGCGTCGCCCAGCGTGATCAGCTCGGCCCCGCCCGAGATCTCCTCCCAGACGTTCTTGTTCGCGTCGAGCGCGTCGCGCGACTGGTCGACGAAGGACATCTTCACCGTGTCGCCGATGGTGATCGTGCCGGCGTCGGGCTGTTCCTGGCCGACCAGCATCTTGAAGAGGGTCGACTTGCCGGCGCCGTTCGGGCCGATGACGCCGACGATGCCGCCGGGCGGGATCGAGAAGCTCAGATCCTCGATCAGGAGCTTGTCGCCCATGTGTTTCTTCAGCCCCTCGACCTCGATCACCTTGCCGCCGAGGCGGGGGCCGTTGGGGATGATGATCTGCGCCTTGCCGACGCGGTCCTTGACGCCTTCCTCGGCCATCTTCTCGTAGGCGCTGATCCGCGCCTTGGATTTCGCCTGGCGCGCCTTGGCGCCGGCGCGGATCCATTCCAGTTCCTTTTCCAGGACCTTCTGCTTTGCCTTGTCCTCGCGCGCCTCCTGCTCCATCCGCTTGGCCTTCTGTTCCAGCCACGAGGAATAGTTGCCCTCGTAGGGGATGCCGCGGCCGCGTTCGAGTTCGAGGATCCACGAGGTGATGTCGTCGAGGAAGTAGCGGTCGTGGGTGACGCAGAGGATCGTGCCCTTGTACTCGATCAGGTGCTTTTGCAGCCAGGCGATGGTTTCGGCGTCGAGGTGGTTGGTCGGCTCGTCGAGGAGCAGCATGTCGGGCGCCTCGAGCAAGAGCTTGCAGAGCGCGACGCGGCGCTTCTCGCCGCCCGAGAGGGTCGCGACGCTGGCGTCGTCCGGCGGGCAGCGGAGCGCCTCCATCGCGACGTCGATCTGGCTGTCGAGGTCCCAGAGATTCGCGCTGTCGATCTCGTCCTGGAGGGCCGCCATTTCCTCGGCGGTCTCGTCCGAGTAGTTCATGGCCAGTTCGTTGAACCGGTCGAGCTTGGCCTTCTTGCCGGCGACGCCCAGCATGACGTTCTCGCGGACCGAGAGGGTCTCGTCGAGTTCGGGCTCCTGCGGCAGGTAGCCGACCTTGGCGTCCTTGGCGGCCCATGCCTCGCCGGTGAAGTCCTTGTCCCATCCGGCCATGACCTTCAGGAGCGTGGACTTGCCGGCGCCGTTGACGCCGACGACGCCGATCTTCACGCCGGGCAGGAAGTTCAGGCGGATGTTCTCGAACACCTTCTTGCCGCCCGGATAGGTCTTCGACACGCCGTCCATGTGGTAGACGTACTGGTAGCTGGCCATGGGTCCCGTCCTTGCTATCTCGGAGTTGCCCCGTAGATAGCGGCGAGACGGGACCGGGGCAATGCGTGCTCAGCCGTTGGTTCCAGCGGGACTGATCCAGATCTCCAAGAGGCCCGCGCGGGCGACGCGGCCGCTTTTCGTGAAGTCCGAGACGTAGATGTCGCGGTCGGGAAGTGCCTGTTTCAGCGCGCGGGCGAGGTTCCAGGCGTCCTCACGCTGGCCGGGGTCGAAGTAGCGGACCTCCGAGTTGCGCGGGCCAATGCGGACATAGTCGACGCCCTTGATGCCGCCGACCGTGGGCCAGCCGAGGTCCGTCAGTGTGTCGACGACTGACACGGGGGTGGCCGCGTCGACGCCAGGGGCGACCTGGATGTAGATCGGCCCGGGGTAGGGCGGCACGCGCGGCTCGAGCGGTTCGTCGCCGGTGAGCCAGAGGCGTTCAGGCCCGGTGAAAAACGCGAAGCGGCTGCCGGAGACAAGGGCGACCTGCTGACTGGGGAAGTGCTCGCGTAGGCAGTGGTCCGGGTGCTGTATCAGCATCCGCACATAGCAGACCGGCACCGGCAGACGCTTGGTGATCTGCATGGCGGAGTCGACGAAGCCGGCGAGGAAGAGGACGAAGCAGCCGAAGAACGTCCAGCCCAGCGAAGCCCGAAGGAGCGGGTTGCCGATGGCGAAGGTGAGCACGGTGACGACGAAGGCGAGGCCGAGGATCCAGAGCGCGATCGTCAGCGTCGCCTCGGCGTCGCCGATGAAGTTCAGGATCATCGTGGCAAGCGCGAGAAGGCAGGCTCCGGCGAGGAGGAAGACCGCAACCGGGCGGTTTACGCGCAAGGTTTCCCTGAAAATATCAACGGGGTTCATGGCAATGCTCCACAATTACGTCGGGTGAAAAGGCGGTCTTTAATGGGGATATCATACGACAATCCGGGGGATTTGTCATTCGTGTCGATTCCCGCCTCGCGGCAGCGACGCGTCAGCTGAGCGCGTCGAAGGCGAGGCGGAGCTTCAGGCCGCGGTGCGGGTTGACCTGCTCGACCCAGGCGATGCGGCCCGAGAGACGGGCGAGGAAGGCAGGGTCGGCGCGGCGCGGGTCGCCCGGGCGGGCGAGGTGGTGGAGCGTGGCCTTGAGGCGGTCATAGTCGGGGCGGGCGACGTTGACGTGGCGGTTGACGGTGAGGCCGGTGACGGTCTGCCGCCGGGTGGCGGGCATCACGCCGGTCTTGGCCGGGTTGGGGTGGAAGCCCTCGTCCCGGGCGATCTCGGGGACGGCGCGTAACAGCGGCGCGGCGATGGCGGCGTCGCCCGAGAAGGTCAGGTCGTCGGCATAGCGGGTGTAGCGTGCACCCAAGCTGCGGGCGAGGCCGGCGAGGCGGCAGTCGAGCCGGTAGGCGACGAGGTTGGCGATGGCGGGCGAGGTCGGGGCGCCCTGCGGCAGGTGGCGCGAGGTCAGGGCCTCGCGGGCGGAAAGGCCCGGGGTGGCCAAAAGGTCCGGCGGGGTGACGGCGGTGGTCAGGCCGGCGAGACTGCGGGCGACGGGAGCGGGGTAGCCGAGGGTGCGGAAGAGCGCGTAGGTGCGGTGAAGCGCGATGCCGGGAAAGAAATCCTTCAGGTCGAAGTGCAGCACCATCGCCTCGCCGGCGTGAAGCGCGGCGGCGGTGATGCAGCTCTTGCCCTTGCGGAACCCGTGGGCGGCCGGGTGGGGCGGCACCCGGTCGAGCAGCGCCGAGAGGATCCGGCGCTGGAGGCGCTTGAGGAAGGGTTTCGGCTCTTCGATCAGGCGCAGACCGCCCGACCGCTTGGGCCGGAGTTGGTGGCGGTAGTGCGGCGCGAAGGCATTCGGCGTCAGGGCCGAGAGCGCGCGCAGGTCGGCGAACCGTGTGAGCTGGTCCGGCGTGATCGCCAGCCACTCGGCCAGCGCCTCGCGGGTGGTCAGTTCCGGAAGGGCGAGACCGGCGAGAGGTTGGGCTGGCAGGAAGCGCGGCGGGTCGAGCCGGGGTTCGGGCGGGCGTGCGGCCTTGCGGACGGTTCGCCAGATGCCGAACGCAGCCGGATGGCGGGTGAGAGCATCGGAGATGAGGGACGCGTCGGGCGCGACCGGTCCGGGAAAACGGGTCTTCAGGACATCCGCGATCCGGGGTGCCAGTCGGGCGATCTCCTTCGGCAGCCGCGCCTCAAGGTGGAGCGCCATCGCTTCGCGCGTCCACGGCTGGACGGCGAGCGAGGCGGCAATCGGGCGAAGGAACTGTCTGAGGCGCATGGGGAAGCGGGCTCAACCTCACCTGTCCTGCATGACCGGTCCTGGTTGAAGCCCAGCGGGGGTCATGCGCCGAATGTCAAGCGTCGCCAAAGCGGGACGGGGAAGCCCCGTCCGGCCGGAATCCCGGCTTCTTGAGACCCGCTTCCTTGGGGCCTCATGCTAGGCGATGGGGCGGGCGATGCAACCCGGTCACAGGGCCTTTTCGAAGAAGAGGTCCGGATAGGGATCGTCGTTGAACCGCTCGATCCTTTTCCACCCCAGTCGATCGTAGAGCGCCGAGGCTTCGGGGAGGGCCGAGTTGGTGTCGAGGCGGAGGAGCGTCATGCCGAGCGCGCGGGCGCGGGTCTCGGCCTCCTCCATCAGCCGTTTGGCGAGGCCGAGGCCGCGGGCGTGGGGCGCGACCCAGAGGCGCTTGATCTCGCCGTAGTCCGCGCCGCCTTTCAGGCCGATGCACCCGATCGGCATCCCGTCCGAGCGGCCAATGAGGAAGCTGCCGACCGGTGGTTGCATCTGGGTGGCGTCGGGATCGCGGCTGAGATTGACGTCGAAGCCCTGGGCGAAGCGGCGGGCGAGTTCGGCATAGTAGTTTTCGAGGCAGGCCCGCGCCTCGGGCGCCCTGGGGTCGGCTTCGGCGATGTCGATGCGGTCGCGGCCCAGCGCGGTGGCGACGAGGTCCATCGCGGCGAGAAGTGCCTCGGGCCGGGGGTGGCGGGCGAGCAGGCGCCCGGCGCGGTCGTCGGAGAGCTTGTTGTAGCGCTGCGCCTCCTTGCGGCCTGCCGCGGTCAGGCTGACCAGGCGGCGGCGGCCGTCCTCGGGGTGGGGACCGACGGTCAGAAGGCCCTCGGCTTCCAGACCGCGCAGGAGGCGGCTCATCAGCCCGCTGTCGAGCCCGAGATAGTCGCGCATCCGGGCGAGATCGCCCGCCATCGGCGTGACGGCGTTCAGGACGCGCGCGGCGCCGAGCGGCCGGCCGCGCCCGAGGAAGGACGTGTCGAGCGCGCCCGTCTCGCTGGTGACGGCGCGGTTGAAGCGGCGAATGCGTGCGATCGGGTCGGGCTGGGTGGGGTCGGGCATGATGGCTGACTTTAGTCAGCTAACTGGCGTCGCGCAAGGGGCGCATCAGCCCTCTGGCGCGAAGAGCTCGCGGTCGAGGGCCTGGCCGGCCGGGATCACCGAGAAAGCGGCACCGGCCGGCGGTGGCGGCAGGGTCACGTGAAGTCCGGCCGGCCGCGCAGCAAGGCGGGCGGTGGCCTTGGCCTGTGAGTCAAGGCCGAAGGAAACGGCGCCCGGGACCCGCGCATCGGGACGGAAGATGTCGCCGAATTCGGCGAGGAACTGCGCGTGGGTCAGAAGCTCGATGACACTTGTCTTGCGGCGGAAGAATCCCGAACGCGGCGCTGTCTGGTCCCGGACGCAGGCCACATAATCCACGTCGGGAACCAGGGTTGCCATGCCATCGGCCCAGATCACGGCGATACCGACTGTTCCGGCGCGATCGAGGTGCCACATCTTGGGGACGAAGATGTCCTCGCCAAACTCGGTCTGGAGCCGTTCGGAGTCGTAGTTCCAGCGCCAGACCCTGAGGATGTCGTCGCGCGGCGCGAGCGGAAAGCGGTGATCCGACTGCGCGGAGATCGCCTTGGCGCCCCAGGCGGCGTGGCGGGTGTAGGTGGCGGCGAAGGCGTCCGGATCGAAGGGCTCGGGGATGTCCGCGCCTTCCTGCGGGTCGTGGGCGCGGAACGGGAAGGCGTCGAGGAAGGCCGCGATCTCGCGGGCGGCCTCGTGGCCGAAGCTGGTCGGGCGCGCGAAGTTGACGACAAGGACCGCGTGGGCACCGGCGGCCGGATCTTCGGGATCGTCTTCGCCCTCGGCGGCGCCGATGTCCCAGATGAAATGGGTGCCGGTCGCCGGGTTCTCGTAGAGCGCCTGGCCATGGTCGACCTTGTAGTGCGGGCGGCGGGCGAAGTGGGTGGCAAGCGCGGTCAGGTCCGGCGCGGGGCCGGTCGGGATGAAATAGAGATCGTAGCTCATCTTCGGGTCCAATGCATTTTCGCGACGCGCGCGGGATGGCGCAGCAAAGCAGGCTTCGCGCGCCCTGCCAAGCGGCCGGCGGATGCAATTTTGCTGGCCCGCGCGCGGCACGGCGCTTATGGGTAGGGCCGTTCAGATGAGGAGCCCGCCCATGCCCGGCCTGAGACCCGATGTCGATCCCGACGGACTGGAGGAATTCTCGGTCGTCTTCACCGACCGAGCGCTCAACCACATGTCCGCGAAGTTCCAGGGCGTGATGCGGGACATCTCGGCGACCTGCCGCGAGGTCTATGGCGCGGACGCGGTGGCGCTGGTGCCGGGCGGCGGGACCTTCGCGATGGAATCCGTCGCGCGGCAGTTCGGGGCGGGTCGGCACGCGCTGATCGTGCGGAACGGCTGGTTCTCGTACCGCTGGACGCAGATCTTCGAGGCGGGCGGCTTCGCCGCCGAGACGACAGTGGTGATGGCGCGCCCCTCGGGCAACGAGGCGGGCGCGCCCTATGCGCCGCCGCCCATCGAGGAGGTGGTGGCGAAGATCCGCGAGGCCAAGCCCGACGTCGTCTTCGCGCCGCATGTCGAGACGTCTTCGGGGATCATCCTGCCCGACAGCTATGTCTCGGCGCTGGCGCAGGCGGCCTACGAGGTCGGCGCGCTGATGGTTCTGGACTGTATCGCCTCGGGCTGCGTCTGGATCGACATGAAGGCGACCGGGGTCGACGTCGTGATCTCGGCGCCGCAGAAGGGTTGGTCTGCCTCGCCCTCGGCGGGGATGGTGATGCTGTCGAAACGGGCGGCCGAGCGGCTGGAGAAGACCGCGTCGAATTCCTTCGCGCTGGACCTGAAGAAATGGCGCGCGATCATGGCAGCCTACGAGGGCGGCGGGCACGCCTACCACGCGACGATGCCGACCGATGCCCTGGTCGGCCTCAGGGACGCGATGGAGGAGACCCGCGCCATGGGCTTTGCCGAGGCCAAGGACGCGCAGTGGCGGCTGGGCCGGGCGGTGCGCGAGATGCTCGCGGCGAAGAAGGTCCGCTCGGTCGCGGCCGACGGGTTCGGGGCGCCGGGGGTTGTCGTGTCCTACACAAATGACGCCGAGGTGCAGAACGGCAAGAAGTTCCTGGCCGAGGGCATGCAGATCGCCGCGGGGGTGCCCCTGCAGGTCGGCGAGGGCGAGGGGTTCAGGACCTTCCGGCTGGGGCTTTTCGGGCTCGACAAGCTGAAGGATGTCGAAGGCACGGTGGCGCGCCTGAAGGCCGTGGTCGACAAGGTTCTCTGACGCGTGGCCGAGGCCGGACGCCTGCGCTACGTGCCCGAACTCGACGGGCTGCGCGCCATCGCGGCCTACGCGGTCGTCCTGTTCCATGTCGGCATCCCGGGTGTCGGCGGCGGCTTTCTCGGCGTCGATGTCTTCTTCGTGCTGAGCGGCTACCTGACGGCGTCGATCGCCCTTTCGGGGCGGCTGGATTTCTCGGCCTTCATGGTGCGGAGGCTGAGGCGGATCTGGCCGCTCCTTCTGTTCGTCTGCGCGGTGGTGGGGCTTGGGCAGATGATCGCCGGCACGTTCGACGTGTGGGAGATCGTGCCGCCGGCCCTGTACCTCAGCGATTTCACGATCTGGATCTGGGGCGTCTCGGGACCGATCTCGCACACCTGGACGCTGGCGATCGAGATGCAGTTCTACCTTCTCGTCGCGGCGCTTGGCACCACGCTGCCGAAGGACCGGTTCCGGGCGCTTTGCCTTGTCTTCTTCGTCGCCGTGACGGCGCTGAGACTGTTCAAGGGCTGGGCGGGCGACTGGGCGATCGGCTACCACAGCCCGATGACCCACTCCTCGGGCCTTTTCGCCGGGGCGATCCTGGCGACGCTGCCGCTTGACCGGCTGCGCGGCGCGAGGTGGATCGCGCTTGCCTCGTTCGCACTGGTGCTTGCGGCGTTCCACCTGGGCGTGAACGAGAGCGCCGAGGCGCTGATCCTGTGGGTGGGAGTGGCCGAGGCCGGGTCGGTCGGGCTGGTCGCCGCCATCGCCGGAGGCGGGGCGGCCACGATGCGGTTCCTGGCGTGGGAGCCGCTCAGGCGGCTCGGCCTGTGGAGCTACGGCATCTATCTGTGGCACCTGCCGATCTGGACCGTGGTCTGGCGCCATCTCGACCTCTGGGCCTGCCTTGCCGTCACCGCGCTGGGCGCCACGGCGGCTGCCGCGCTGACCTACGTGCTGATCGAGCTTCCCTTCCAGAGCCCGGCCTCGCGCCGGCTGCGTACCGAAGAAGCGGCCGCCGGCGCCCGTTGACAGGCCGCGAGGCAGGTCCGACAAATGGCGGGTTTGCGGGGAGGAGCGAGGGTGCGGCAGGGATTTCCCATCGCCACGGCGGGGCAGGTGGTCGGCCTCTTGGGCGGGTCGTTCGATCCGCCGCACGCGGGCCATGTCCATATCACCCGCGAGGCCCTGAAGCGGTTCGGGCTCGACCGGGTCTGGTGGCTGGTGACGCCCGGCAATCCGCTGAAGGAGGAGGGGCCGGCGCCCCTGGAACGGCGGATGGCGGCCGCGCGGGAGATGGTCACCGATCCGCGGGTCGAGGTGACCGACCTCGAGGCGCGGCTGGGCACGCGGTTCACGGCCGAAACGCTGGCGCGGCTGCGGGCGATCTATCCCGGCGTGCGCTTCGTCTGGCTGATGGGGGCGGACAACCTGGCCCAGTTTCACCGCTGGGATCGCTGGGAGACGATCATGGAGACGGTGCCGGTCGGGGTCATCGCCCGGCCGGGGAGCCGGGTCCAGGGGCGCCTTTCGAAGGCGGCCGAGCGGTTCGAGCGCTACCGGGTGCCGGCCGAGGCCTCGTGGCTGCTGGGCCGGATGCCGGCTCCGGCCTGGTGTTTCGTGAACGTGCCGATGAACAACTTGTCGTCATCTGCCATCAGGGCGCGCGGGGAATGGCGCTGATCGCTTGATCGGCCAACGGGAAGGCGCGATACTTATCCACATGTCCAAGGGTCTTGCTGGCCTTTCACGTCGATCCCTACTCGGCGGTCTTCTTGCGGGGGCCGTCACCGTTCCCGCATGGGCGCAGGCCCCCGAGCGGTCGATCCGGCCGCCGCCGCGCCACCT
>JBNLCA010000662.1:0-3153 GCA_050303575.1 Paracoccaceae bacterium | reverse complement strand
GACTGCTCCCATATCCAGCAAGGAAGGGACGGGATCAGACGCGGGTGGGGTGGAAGCGGCCGGCAGGCGACAGGGTGAAGATCTCGCAGCCCGTGGCGGTAACGCCAACCGAATGTTCGAACTGCGCCGAAAGCGACTTGTCACGGGTCACAGCGGTCCATTCGTCGGCCAGGACCTTGGTCTCGGGCCGGCCCAGGTTCACCATCGGCTCGATGGTGAAGAACATGCCTTCCTCAAGCACCGCGCCGCTTCCGGGGCGGCCGTAGTGCAGGACGTTCGGCGGCGCATGGAAGACCCGGCCCAGCCCGTGGCCGCAGAAGTCGCGCACCACGCTCATCCGTTCGGCCTCGACAAAGCGTTGGATGGCGGCGCCGATGTCGCCGAACGTGTTGCCGGGACGGACCTGCGCGATACCCTCCATCAGCGCGTCATGCGTCACCTGGATCAGGCGCTCGGCCTTGCGGCTGGCGCTTCCGGCGACGTACATCCGGCTCGAATCGCCGAACCAGCCGTCCAGGATCACGGTGACGTCGACATTCAGGATGTCGCCGTCCTTCAGGACCTTCGGCCCGGGAATGCCGTGGCAGACGACATGGTTCACGCTGATGCAGCTGGCGTGCTGATAGCCCTTGTACCCGATCGTCGCCGAGATGGTCCCCAGCTCCTCGACCCGGGTGCGGATGAAATCGTCCAGCGCACCGGTCGTCGCGCCCGGCACCACCAACCCGGCGACCTCGTCCAGGATCTGCGCCGCGACCCGCCCCGCCGCATGCATGCCGGCGAAATCCGCATCCTCGTAGATGCGGATCCCGTCCTTGGTGATGCGTCCCTGGGTATGGCCTTCCACGGGCGTCGGCGTCCTTGCGATTGAACTGGCCCTAGATAGTCGGCCCGGCCGCAAATTGCCAGCCTTTAGGCCGATGGACCGGCGCCCGGGGCGGGCCTATAGGAAGGCAGACGGAGGTGAAAATGGCTAACCCTACGGCAGCGATGCTGGTCATCGGCGACGAGATCCTTTCCGGGCGGACACGGGATTCGAACCTGCATTATCTTGCGGGCGAACTGACGCGCCACGGGATAGACCTGAAGGAGGCACGTGTCGTCTCGGACGACCACGGCGCCATCGTCGCCGCTGTGAAGGCACTGAGCGCGGCCTACGACCACATCTTCACAAGCGGAGGCATCGGGCCGACGCATGACGACATCACCGCCGACGCGGTGGCGGACGCCTTCGGAGCCGGGATCGACGTGCGCGAAGACGCCCGCGCGCTCCTCGCGGCGCATTACGAACGGTCAGGGCTGGAGTTCAACGACGCCCGCAAGCGAATGGCCCGCATCCCGGACGGCGCAACGCTGATCGACAATCCCATCTCGGTGGCGCCCGGCTTCACCATCGGCAACGTGCATGTCATGGCCGGTGTGCCGAAGGTCTTCGAGGCGATGCTGGCCTCGGTGCTGCCGACACTCACCGGCGGCGCGCCGCTCCTCTCGCAGTCGCTCGACGTCTGGCGCGGCGAGGGCGAGATCGCCGCGCCCTTCGCGGCGCTGGCGGCCGAGTTCCCGGACCTGTCGTTCGGCTCGTATCCGTTCAACCGAAACGGCGTCTACGGTGCAGCGCTGGTCATCCGCGGCTCCGATGCCGGTCGGCTCGACGCGGCGATGGCCCGGCTCGCGGCGCTGTTTCCGGAATGACCCTGCCCGACGCAAAGGCCCTCTATCCGGTGGTCGAGGCCACCTGGCCGCCCGCACGAAGCTTCCGCGAAGGGGCCTGGACGATCCGCGAGGGGCTGGGCGGCGGCAGCCGCGTGTCGAGCGCGACAGCCGAGGCGACGGTCGGGGCTGCGGGTCTGGCGGTAATGGAAGCGTCCAACGCCACGCTCGGCCAGGTACCGCTTGTCATGGTGCGTCAGGGCGAGAACGGGCTGGATTCGCTGCTGGCAGACGCAGGCTACGTGGTGAAGGATCCGGTCGTCCTCTATGCCGCGCCGGTCGAGGCGCTGACCGGAGAGCTGGGACCCGCATCCGCCTTCGCGCACTGGCCGCGCCTCGCCATCACCGCCGACCTCTGGGCCGAGGGCGGCATCGGGCCCGAACGGCTGGCGGTGATGGACCGCGTCGCGGGTCCGAAAGCCGCCATCCTGGCCCGCAGCGACGACCAGCCGGCAGGTGCCGCCTTCGTCGCGATCCATGACGGCATCGCCATGATCCACGCCGTCGAGGTCATCCCGCGCCTGCGCCGACGCGGCGCCGCCCGCAACATGATGCGCGCCGCCGCGAACTGGGCGCAGGATATGGGGGCGACGCACGTCGCGCTCGCCGTGACCGAGCGGAACGCGGCCGCCCGGCCTCTCTACGCTTCCCTCGGGATGCAGGTTGTGGGACACTACCACTACCGCATCAAAGAGCCCGCGAAAGGCCTGAGCAGGTGAGGAAACCCGACCAGACGACCGCACTCGACCTGCCTGAGGTCGATCCGCTGCCTGCCGAAACGCAGGCCTATTTCGACCTCTGCCAGGAAAAGCTCGGCCTCGTACCCAACGTGCTGAAGGCCTACGCCTTCGACATCGAGAAGCTGGGCGCCTTCACCGGCATGTACAACCACCTGATGCTGGGACCGAGCGGGCTGACCAAGCTCGAACGCGAGATGATCGCTGTGGTTGTCTCGTCGATGAACAAGTGCTTCTACTGCCTCGTCGCCCATGGTCAGGCGGTGCGCGCCATGGGCTCGCCGGAACTGGGCGAGCAGATGGTGATGAACTGGCGCACGGCCGACCTCTCGCCGCGCCAGCACGCCATGCTCACCTTCTCCGAGAAGCTGACCGAAGCCTCGTCGCGCGTAACCGAGGCCGACCGGCAGGCGCTGCGCGACGCGGGCTTCACCGACCGCGACATCTTCGACATCGCCTCGGTCGCGGCCTTCTTCAACATGACGAACCGCGTCGCCTCGGCCACCGACATGCGGCCGAACGACGAATATCACGGGATGAACCGGTGAGGGTGGCGCTGGCGCTCGCGCTTGTCGCCGCGCCGGGCTGGGCGGCCTCGATCGAGTTGCCGCCGGGTGCGGTGCGCGCGGTCGAGGAATTCACCCCGCTCGCCAGCTACGCCGTCCCGACCGCGCCCTGGACCGAGGCGACGGGCCTGCCCACCGAC
>JBNLCA010000661.1:0-3159 GCA_050303575.1 Paracoccaceae bacterium | reverse complement strand
TGAAGGAAATCGCCGCGCACGAACTTGAACCGGTCGCGCACGACGCCCTCGGCTTCCAGCTTGAGGTACAGCCCCTCGGCGAGGTCGCTGTCGTCCGTCTGCTGCGCCACCATCTCGGGCCGGCTGCCCGACGCCTCGACCGCGGCTGACAGCGCCGCGCGCCAGTCCACCGAGCGGTAGAGCGACGGCCGAACCAGCGCCTCCAGCGCCTTGACCGACCGCACCTCGCCCACGGCCAGGACCGGAACCGGCATCACCGGCAGCCCGGTCAGCAGATCGCGCCGCGCCACGGTCGATAGGAACGTCCCGGTCTGGCGGTCCAGCACGTCGAACTCGAGGAAGTAATGCGGCAGCCGGTCGTAGAAGACCGTGTGCTTGGCATACATCCACTCGCCGTACATGACGTAGCGCTGACCCAGAACCGGCTCGAACCGGTGGGCATGGGCATAGGCCCAGGTCTTGAAGAGGTCGAAATGCCGCTCGCGTCCGCCGCCGGTCAGGTAGTGGCCACGGCTTTGCAGGCGCAGCCCGTCGGGGCCGAAGGACACGGCCGCATTCGCGCCGTCGAGTTTTTCCTCGATGACGAGCGGCTGGCCGAGAAGCTCGGCGATGGGTTTGTCATCCGCGATGTCGCCGGCCTGAAGGCGCGAGCCCTCGACATGCCGCGTGCGCGGGTATTTCAGGATTTGCATGGCAGTCACTCGATGTGCGGGCACAGATACCCCGTCGGCGTGGCCGCGGGGTCGGTTCAAAAGCTGTGCCGGGGCGATTACATCGGTCTGCCTGGGTTCGGGGTTAGGGGCGCCGCCATAGCGGCAGGCGCCCCCGTTCGTCAAGCTTTGCGTCAGGCGGCGAGCTTCAGCCAGGCCGGCGCGATGCCGGTGCCGCGGCCGAGGCCATAGCCGAGGCGGATGTTCAGCATCCCCACCGGCTCGATCAGCCGCGCGGCGTCGAGGCTGCCGGCGGTTTCGACCGCGAAGCCCGAAGCGCGAACCAGGTCCGCGACCATGTCGACCGCTTCGGCGTTGTCCCCGGCCAGGAACACCGGGACGTCTGCCGTCTCGGAAGCCGGACGGGCGAAGAGCTGGGCGAAGATCGTGTTCCAGGCCTTCACCACCTTCGAGCCCTTGGCGCGCGACTGGATCTCCTCGGCGGCCGATGTCGTATGGCCGATCGTCAGGCCCGAGAAGTCGGCCTTCAGCGGGTTGGAGATGTCGACGACGATCTTGCCAGCCAGCGCCAGGTCGGCCGCCTGCTCCAGCGCCGCGTCGTACGGCAGGGCCAGGATCACGATGTCGGCGGCGCGGATCGCGTCGGCGACGGGCAGGGCCTTCAGCCCGTGCTCGGCGGCGAAATCCGAGGCGGCGGCCGGGTCGCGGACGCCAAGGACGAGGTCGGTCTTGCCGGCCAGCCTGGCGGCGAGGCCCTTGCCCATATTGCCGAGGCCAATGAGTGCGGTGGTCATGTCAGAACTCCTTCGCTGTTGATGCCTCCGACTTAGACCGGGCAGATTGAGTTTAGAATTGCATTGAAACGCGGATGATAATTGCAGAATAGTATTGAATGTCCGACCTGACCGAGCTCGAAACCTTCGTCGCCACCACGCAGGCCGGCAGTTTCGCTGCGGCCGCGCGCCGGCTGGGCCTGTCCCCGGCGATGGTCGGCCGGCGCATCCAGACGCTCGAGGACCGCTACGGGGCCAAGCTGATCGAACGCACCACCCGCTCGATGCGGCTGACTGTCGTGGGCGAGGAGGTGCTGGAAAAGGCCCGCGCCATCCTCGAACAGATGGACGAACTGGCCGACATCGCCCGCCCCGGCGCCGAGCTTTCGGGGCGCATCCGGATTACCGGCGCGGTGACGATGGGGATCACCCGCCTCGCGCCGATCCTTGCCGATTTCGCCGAGGCGCATCCCGCCGTCACGCTGGAACTCAGTCTCAGCGACCGGCGGGTCGACCTCGTCGCCGGCGGCTTCGACCTTGCACTGCGGATCGGCGAGCTACCGTCCTCGTCGCTGGTCGCCCGCCGGGTCGGAACCTACGATTTCGTCTGCTGCGCCGCGCCGCGTTACCTCGACCGGTTCGGCGCGCCGGCGATACCGGCCGACCTGAACGCCGGGCGCGCTGTCCTGAACCTCAACCTCGTGCCGCGCAACATCTGGCCGTTCTTCGGCCCCGGCGGCGCGCGGCTTTCGGTCGAAGTCAGGGGCGCCATCGAGGTCGACAACGGCGAGGCGATGCGGATGTCGGCCCTGGCGGGCGTAGGCGTGATCTACGCGCCCGCCCCGCTGGTCGCGGCCGACCTCGCCTCGGGCGCACTTGTCGAGGTGCTGCCTGACTGGGGCAAGCTCGCGCTCCCCTTCCACACGGTCCACCCCTCGCGCCGCTTCGTTCCGCGCCGGGTGACGGCGCTGGTCGAGGCCGTTGCGAAGGGGCTGCGCTGACCGCTCCGTCAGGCGCCGGGCGCGCGCAGCACCTCGATCAGTCGCGAAACATTATCCGGATCGGCGTCGGGCGTGATCCCGTGTCCCAGGTTGAAGACATGCGGCCCGCCGGCGAAGGCATCCCGGATGCGGCGGACCTCGGCGTCGAGCGCGGGCCCGCCGGTCACCATGAGCGCCGGGTCGAGGTTGCCCTGCACCGGCCCGTCGCACTGCACGTGCGCCGCCGCCCAGCCCGCGTCGACCGAATTGTCGAGAGCCACGCAATCGGCGCCGGTCGCCCTGGCGAATCCCTCGTAGCGCGGGCCAGCCTCGCGCGGGAAGGCGATGACCGGCACGCCCGGATGCCGTTCCTTCAAAGCCGCGATGATGGCGCGGGCGGGGGCCACGGCGAACGCGTCGAAATCGGCGCCCTTCAGCGACCCGGCCCAGCTGTCGAACAGCTTGACCACCTCCGCCCCGGCCTCGATCTGCGCCGACAGGTACTCGACCGTCGCTCCGGTCAAGAGATCGATGAGCCGCGAGAAGAGCACCCGGTCCTCGTCCTTCAGCGCATGGGCCGGCCCCTGGTCCGGCGTGCCGCGCCCGGCGATCATGTAGGTCGCCACGGTCCAGGGCGCCCCGGCGAAGCCGATCAGCGTCGTCTCGGGCGGCAGCTCGCGGCCAAGGATTCGCACCGTCTGGTAGACCGGTGCCAGCGTCTCGTGGATGTCGCCC
>JBNLCA010000660.1:0-2208 GCA_050303575.1 Paracoccaceae bacterium | reverse complement strand
TTCTCGATCCTGGTCATCGTCCTCCTCTTCCGGCCCACGGGCCTCTTCAAGGGGCAATCGGTATGAGCCGTCCGTTCCCGCCCGTCCTCCTCTTCGCCATCGTCGCCGTGCTGTTCATCGGCACCGGCTTCGCGGTCAGCTGGAACTACACGTTCACCATCCTGAACATGGCGCTGATCTCGGCGATCATGGCCCTCGGCGTGAACATGCAATGGGGCTATGCCGGCCTCTTCAACATCGGCGTCATGGGCTTCGTCGCGCTCGGCGGCCTGGCGGCGGTGCTGGTCGGCATGCCGCCGGTCGGCGAGGCCTGGTCCGCCGGCGGTCTGCGGATGATCGTCAGCCTGGCATGCGGCGCCGCCACGATCGCGGCCGCCATTTACGCCTGGAAGCACATGCCGAAGGGGCGAACCAGAACGATTGCGCTCCTCGTCCTCCTGATCGGCGGTTTCTTCCTCTACCGCTGGCTCTTCGATCCGGCGACCGTCGCGATCGAGAAGGTGAACCCGGCCAACGCCGGCTACCTCGGCGGCCTCGGCTTGCCGGTGATCCTCGCATGGCCGGTCGGCGGCCTTCTCGCCGCCGTCGCCGCCTGGGCGATTGGCAAGACCGCCCTCGGCCTGCGCTCGGACTACCTTGCCATCGCCACGCTCGGCATCGCCGAGATCGTCATCGCCGTCATCAAGAACGAAGACTGGCTGGCGCGCGGCGTGAAGAACGTCATCGGCATTCCCCGTGCCGCCCCCTACGAGGTCGACCTGCAGGCCAGCCCCGGCTTTCTGGACCTCGTCCAGAACTTCGGGGCCGATCCGACCACCGCCTCGTCGATCACGGTCAAGCTGATCTACCTTGTCCTCTTTACCGGCGTTCTTGTCCTCCTCCTCACCCTGGCCCAGCTCGCGCTCAACTCGCCCTGGGGCCGGATGATGCGCGCCATCCGCGACAACGAGACGGCGGCCGAGGCGATGGGCAAGGACGTGACCGGCAGGCACCTGCAGATCTTCATCCTCGGCTCGGCGGTCTGCGGCATCGCCGGCGCGATGATGACCACGCTCGACGGTCAGCTCACCCCCGGCGCCTACCAGCCGCTGCGCTTCACCTTCCTCGTCTGGGTCATGGTGATCGTCGGCGGGTCGGGCAACAACTACGGCTCGGTCCTCGGCGGCTTCCTGATCTGGTGGCTCTGGAACGTGGTCGAGCCGGTGGGCAAGCTCCTCTTCTCGTGGATCATCGCCGTCCTGCCCGAGGGTTCGTGGCTCGCCGGCCACCTCGACGGGTCCGAGGCGCATATGCGGCTCCTGACGATGGGGGTGATCCTCCTCCTGGTGCTGAGGTTCTCGCCAAGGGGACTGATCCCGGAACGCTGAGCGACTCGTTCGATCTTGTCAGTTCCCCGGAGCCCAGAGACGATGCGAACGACCTTCATTTGCCTGGCCCTCGCTCTCCTCGCCCTGTCCTCCGAGGCGCGCGCCGACTTCTTCGGCCGCCTCTTCGGGGGACGGGGCGGCATCGAATGCGCGCCCGCCGACGCCGGGTGCCTGCGCGATGCCGCCTATCAGATCGCGCTCGCCCAGTTCCGCGAGGGCGACGAGAACGAGCGCCGCAACCTCGCCGACGATTTCGCGCGCCTCATGCGGACCGACAGCGACGGCGGCCGCCTTGCGGTGCAGGACCAGTTGCGCGAGCTCGGAGCGAACGAAGAGTTCTTCGGACATCTCGAAGACGAAATCGACCCGAGGTCGCCCGGCGACTGGATCACGCCGGGCGATCTGCGCTCGACCCTTGCGACCGGCATCAGCGCCGGATCCGCTCCAACGGACCGGTTCCTGCGCGCCGCGCTCGAAGTCCTTCTGACCCGCAACGGCGAGGATGCCGCCGAGGCCCTTGCCATCGCGTTGGAACACCGCGCGCGTCTCTACACGCTGTCCGCCGAGGGCTACGACTACCTGATCGGCTGGACCGCAGGGCGCGACGCCGATGCGCTTGTCACCCTGCTGTCGGGTCCCCGACCGGAGCAATCGACCGCCTTCTACGAAGCGATCGGCTACGGCTCCTACCGGCTCTGCTCACTTGGTGACGCGGGCGCCGCGGGACGCATCCTTGACGCGACGCTTCCGGACTTCGACGCCGAATGGCGCGATCCAGTGCTCAAGGGCTACGGCCTAGCCAACCTCTTCGCCACGGTCCTGTCCTGCCGGGGCGAAGCCG
>JBNLCA010000659.1:0-2731 GCA_050303575.1 Paracoccaceae bacterium | reverse complement strand
CGACATCGCCTTCGGTCTGATGGCGCTGGCCGGGGTGGCACTGATCCCCTTCTCGCACGGCAGCCTTCCGGCGCCGCCGCAGGTCGGCGGGGTGCTGGCACTTCTCGGACGGCCGGGCGTCCTGATCCTCGGCGGGCTCGGCATCGGGATCGAGGTGTCGCTGGTCGGGCTCGGCCCCTCGGCGCTGGTCGCGCGCGGGCTGGGCGAGGACGAGGCGGCGGGGCTTGCCTCGCTCTTCTTCGTCTTCTTCCTCTGCTCGCGCGTCTCGCTCTACTGGATCGCGCCCCTGGTGCGGCCGCTCAGCCTGCTGGCGACGGCCTTCGCGGCGGCCGCCGTGGCGCTCGGCCTTGCCGCCGTTGCGCCGCCCGGCCTTCTCTATGCGCTGTCGGGCGCGGCGGCGGGCTGGTTCTTCCCGTCCTACTTCGTCGCCGCCTCGGCGGTGCTCGGCACCGACGGCCGGGCGGCGGCCCTGATCCTCGGCGCGGCGCAGCTGGGCGCCATCGTCCTGCCGGCGGTGATGGGCGGGCTGATCGCGCTGTCGGGCGCGGCTGCGGTATTCCCCGGCCTCGCCGCGACCGCCCTTGGCCTCGCCGTCGCGACGCTGGTCTTCGCCCGCCGCGCTTGACTTCGTTGCATTTGCAACGATATGCTTTCCCCTGAACAGGGAGGCCCGTCATGAACCAGCAGATGCTGCCGAAAGGCATGGTCCGCGCGCCCTCGCCCGCCGGCCCGCACGAGGGCTACATGCCGGGCTTCGGCAACGATTTCGAAAGCGAGGCGCTGCCCGGCGCACTGCCGCAGGGGCAGAACTCGCCGCAGAAATGCAACTACGGTCTCTATGGCGAACAGCTCTCGGGCACCGCTTTCACCGCGCCCAGCCACCAGAACGAGCGGACCTGGTGCTACCGCATCCGGCCCTCGGTCAGGCACACGCACCGGTTCGAGAAGATCGAGCTCCCCTACTGGAAGACCGCTCCCAACCTCGAGAAGGACGTCATCTCGCTCGGCCAGTACCGCTGGGACCCGGTACCGCATTCGGACGCGGCGCTGACCTGGCTCACGGGCATGCGCACGATGACCACGGCGGGAGATGTGAATACCCAGGTCGGCATGGCGAGCCACATCTACCTCGTCACCGCCTCGATGGAGGACGCCTATTTCTACTCGGCCGACAGCGAGCTTCTGGTCGTCCCGCAGGAGGGGCGCCTCAGGTTCTGCACCGAGCTCGGCGTCATCGACCTCGAACCGCAGGAGATCGCCATCCTGCCGCGCGGCCTCGTCTACCGGGTCGAGCTTCTGGACGGCCCCGCCCGTGGCTTTGTCTGCGAGAACTACGGCCAGAAGTTCGCGCTGCCGGGACGCGGGCCCATCGGCGCCAACTGCATGGCGAACCGGCGCGATTTCAAGACGCCCGTGGCGGCGTTCGAGGACCGCGAGGTTCCCTCGACCCTCACCGTGAAATGGTGCGGCCAATTCCACGAGACAGAGATCGGGCACTCGCCGCTCGACGTCGTCGCCTGGCACGGCAACTACGCGCCGTTGAAATACGATCTGAAGACCTACTGCCCGGTCGGCGCGATCCTCTTCGACCACCCCGACCCCTCGATCTTCACCGTGCTGACCGCCCCCTCGGGCGTCGAGGGCACGGCGAATATCGACTTCGTCCTCTTCCGCGAGCGCTGGATGGTGGCCGAGGACACGTTCCGCCCGCCGTGGTACCACAAGAACGTCATGTCCGAACTGATGGGCAACATATACGGCCAGTACGACGCCAAACCGCAGGGCTTCGTGCCGGGCGGCATGAGCCTGCACAACATGATGCTGCCGCACGGGCCGGACCGGACCGCCTTCGAGGGCGCGTCGAACGCGGAACTGAAGCCGCACAAGCTCGAAAGCACCATGTCCTTCATGTTCGAAACCCGTTTCCCGCAGCACCTGACCACCTTCGCCGCGGTTGAGGCACCGCTTCAGGATGACTACATCGATTGCTGGGCGGACCTGGAAAAGAAGTTCGACGGCACGCCGGGCGTGAAGTGAGGGGCGGACATCCGCACGTCCTTGCAAACTTCATCGGAGAAGTTTGCGCCGGCGCGGGAAGGGGGAGCGGATGACGCTGGGTGAGTTCTTCGGCACCGACCTGGGCCGGTGGATCCTGATGCTCGGAGGGCCGACTATTCTCCTCGGCCTGATCTGGCTCGTCTTCGATGACGGTCGCGGACACTACAAGCCAAAGGAACCCCGCGGCGGCGGCAAACGCTCGCCCGGCGGCTACTACCGCGAGGATTATTCGGACTTCGGGACCGGCGACCATGGCGGCGGCGATCCGGGCGACTGACCCGGCATGACCTGGACCGCAGCCCTGCCCTACGTCTTCCTGGCCTTCGGCGTGCCGCTTCTGATCTGGGGCGCCTGGCAGATCATCGCCCTTTGCCGCGAGCCATGGGACGAATGGGACGAGATGGCCCGCAAGGACGACGAGGACCCGAAGGCATGAGCGCATGAAAAGCTGGATCGGCAGCGCCAATACCGGCGAGAGTGATTTTCCGCTCGAGAACCTGCCCTGTGGCGTCTTCTCGACGGACGAAGACCTGCGCTGCGGCGTCGCCATCGGAAACATGATCGTCGATGTCACCCGGCTCGAGGAGGACGGACGGCTTGACCTGCCCGAGGACCTCGTCTTTGTCACCGGCGCATGGAATGACTTCATGGCGCTCGGTCCCAGGGTCTGGGC
>JBNLCA010000658.1:0-4317 GCA_050303575.1 Paracoccaceae bacterium | reverse complement strand
CGGCGCGTCGGTGCGCGACGATGACAGCCTCCTCCTCGGCCGCGGTGACCGAGGCGGCCAGCCAGACCGGCCGCGTGCTCAGCACCGCCCCGATCGCGTTCCGCTCGGCCAGGCTGCATGGCAGTGTCTGCGCCTCCTCCTGTAGCGGGCCGGCAAGCTCGATCCGCGAGCGTTCGGCGCCCGCGATCTCGATCGCGTCGAGCGCCCGCTCGTCGGTGACGAGGATCCGGTCGAAGGTCCTGAGCGTCGAGGCGACGAGACGCGCCCAGTTGCGCGGATTCACCTGCCCTGCCGTCGCGTCGATCATCGCAAGCCGGGTGCCGCGTGCGGCGGCCTCGACGATGAGGGCCGGCCTCAGCGTCAGCCCGGCCCAGAGGCAGACGTCGGGCTTCCAGTGGTCAAGGAAGGCCGCGACAGGGGCAGAGGCCTCGTGCGGTACGAACTGGTGCAGCGTGCGCGGTGGGAGCGGGCCGGCATCCGAGGGCGGCTGGTCAGTTGTCAGCAGGAACGAGGCGCGAGGATGGACCGTGCCGAGCCGTCGCGCGAGATCGAGAAGCGCCCCCTCCTCGCCCGGCGTCGAGGCATGGAGCCAGACGAGCGGCCCGTCGGGACGGCGCGCGCCGGGTTGGCCCAGCCGTTCAGCCAGGCGCGCCGCGCCCGGCCCGCCGCGGGCGATCTCGCCGGCAATGCGCCGCCGCGCCGCGGGCGCGTTCAGCGCGGCGAGCGAGAGATATGTGAATAGGCCGGGCGTGCGGGCCATGTGTCCCTCAGTTGCCAAGCTCCTCGGTCGGGCTTGCCGGGGTTTCCTCGTCGCGGAGCCTGTGCAGATGGGCGATGAAATAGCGCATGTGCGCGTCGTCGACGGTCCGCTGCGCCTCGGCCTTCCAGGCTGCGTGGGCGGTGGCGTAGTCGGGGAAAATGCCGACGATGTGGATGTCGTTCACGTTCTTGAAGACGTTCTTCGACGGGTCCGTGAGCTCGCCTCCGAAGACGAGATGCAGGCGCTGGGTCATGAAACTACTCCGGTTCGGGCGCGGCGCACCCTAGAGGTTCGGGGATGCGGGTCAAGCGATCAGAACGGGCACTTGGCCCTGAAGGTGAGGCCCTTGCCGCCGTCCGGGTGGCGGATGCGCAGGCTTTCGGCATGGAGCATCAGGCGCGGGAAGTCGCGCGCCGGACCCTCGGCATAGAGCGGATCGCCGAGGATCGGGTGGCCGATCTCTCTCATGTGGACGCGCAGCTGGTGGCTGCGACCGGTGAGCGGCATCAGCCGCAGCCGCGTGGTGCCGTCCGGATCACGGCGGGCGACGCGCCAGTCGGTCTGCGCCGGGCGGCCGTTCTCGTGATCGACGTGCTGGCGCGGCCGGTTCGGCCAGTCGACGCAGAGCGGCAGGTCGACGGTGCCCTGGTCCTCGGTGACATGACCCCAGACTCGGGCGACGTAGATCTTCTTCGTCTGCCGCTTCTCGAACTGGAGGCCGAGGTGGCGCTGGGCGTTCGGGGTGAGCGCGAAGACCATGACGCCCGAAGTGTCGAGGTCGAGCCGGTGCACCAGGAGGACCTCGGGGAAGACTGACTGGATGCGAGCCATGAGGCAGTCGGCCATGTGCTCGCCCTTCCCGGGGACCGAGAGGAGACCCGCAGGCTTGTTGGCGACCAGGATCTCGTGATCGCGGTGGATCACGTCGAGCGGCACGTCAGGCGGGTCGTAGCGGAAGTCGGTCATGGCGCCGAGATAGGCAAGGCCGGCGACGCCCGCAACCATCAGTCGCCAGGGCTTTGCGGCAGTCCGTCGTCCAGCTCATAGTAGTCACCCTTCGAGGAGACATGGATATGACGCACGAGGGTTCCTCCCGCTCCGACGCCCATCGCCCCGGCCTCGATCGAGAAACTGCCGTCCAATCGGAACCACAGCGACGATCCGCAATTGGTGCAGAAGCCACGCACGCCACCCCTCGGCGTGACGTATTCGCCCATCGCCTCTTGCGCGACCCAAGTCACTGCGGCTTCGTCCATGTCGAACGAGGCCGAGTAGTGGCCCGAGAGCTTGCGGCATTGCGTGCAGTGGCAAGCGGTGACTTCGCCGATCGGGCCCGGGACCGTGAAGCGGTTCGCTCCGCAAAGGCAGCTTCCTTCAACGCGCGTCCGTGCCATCGACGGTGCGGGCGGGGGGCCTTCCGCCGAGTAGTAGTCGTGATCTCCGGCAAACCAGTGTTCGACGATGTGAACTCCAGTGGGGCCATCGAGAGCACCCGCTGCAATCACCATTGTCCCCTCGCCCGCCACGTTCCAGAAGAGACTCGAACCACACTGACGGCAGAAACCGCGCACATGCTCGTCTGACGTGTGGAACCAGGCCAACGCATCGTCCCGGAGAATCTGCATGCCGCGTGATGGGACCGTAATCCTGGCACTGAAATGTCCTGTGGTCTTGCTGCACTGATAGCAATGGCATGCGACGACGTTGCCCAGAGGCGGTATTACCTCGAAGGCGACGGCGCCGCAGAGGCAGCTACCGGTGTGCATGGACGACTCTCCTGACGCCGCGTTCGGGCGTGACTTTCGCGCTGGCGCGAAGCAGGGTCAACGCGGGGAGAGAATTGCCATGCCGTATCCGCACCTGCTTGCGCCACTGGACCTCGGCCATGTCACGCTGAAGAACCGCGTTCTCATGGGCTCGATGCATACCGGGCTCGAGGAGACGAGGGACTGGAACCGCGTCGCCGAGTTCTACGCAGAACGGGCCCGTGGCGGGGTGGCGCTGATGGTGACGGGCGGCATGGCGCCGAACCGCGAGGGCGGGGTGTTCCCCGGCGCGGCGGGGCTGTTCTCGGCCGAGGATATCGCCAACCACCGGGTGGTGACGGACCGGGTGCACGACGCAGGCGGGTTGATCGCGATGCAGATCCTCCATGCCGGGCGCTACGCCTACGGGCCGGAATGCGTCTCGGCCTCGGCGATCAAGTCTCCGATCTCGCCCTTTCCGCCGAAGGAACTGGACGAGGCCGGGATCGAGAAACAGATCGCCGACATCGTCACTGCCGCCGCCCGGGCCCGCGAGGCAGGCTATGACGGGGTCGAGGTGATGGGGTCCGAGGGCTATTTCCTGAACCAGTTCCTCGTCCGCCACGTCAACAAGCGCACCGACCGCTGGGGCGGGGCGTACGAGAACAGGATGCGTCTGCCGGTCGAGGTGGTGCGGCGGGTGCGCGAGGCCGTGGGCCCGGATTTCATCGTGATCTACCGGATCTCGCTCATTGACCTGGTGCCGGACGGATCGACCTGGGACGAGGTCGTCCTGTTGGCGAAGGCGATCGAGGGGGCGGGCGCGAGCATGCTCAACACCGGGATCGGCTGGCACGAAGCGCGGGTGCCGACCATCGCGACCTCGGTGCCGCGGCGGGCGTTTGCCTGGCTGACGAAGCGGCTGCGGCCCGAGGTTTCGATCCCGGTTATCACATCGAACCGGATCAATGCGCCCGACGTGGCCGAGGCGGTGCTTGCCGAGGGCTGCGCCGACATGGTGTCGATGGCGAGGCCGATGCTGGCCGATGCCGAGTTCGTGCGAAAGGCGGCCGAGGGGCGGGCAGACCAGATCGCGCCCTGTATCGCCTGCAACCAGGCGTGCCTCGACCAAACGTTCTCGGGCAAGATCTCGACCTGCCTCGTCAATCCGCGCGCCTGTTACGAGACGGAACTGAGCTATCCGGCCGTGGACGTACCGAAGCGCATCGCCGTTGTCGGGGCCGGGCCGGCTGGCATGACCGCCGCCATGGTGGCGGCGCGGCGCGGGCACCAGGTCACGCTCTTCGAGAAGGCCGGCGAGGTCGGCGGTCAGCTCAATCTCGCCAAACGGGTGCCGGGCAAGGAGGAGTTCCACGGCCTCGTCGCATGGTTCAACCGCATGCTCGAGGTTGACGGAGTCGAGGTCCGACTTGGCACCGAGGCCACGGTGGAGACGCTGGCCGGTTATGACGAGATCATCATCGCCACAGGTGTCCGGCCCCGTGATCCCGGCATCCCGGGCGAGGAGGGTGCGCTGAGCTATATCGACGTCCTGAGGGGGGCCGAGGTCGGCAGGACGGTCGCCATCGTGGGCGCCGGAGGGATCGGCTTCGACGTGGCCGAGTACCTGGTCACGAAAGACAGCCCGACCGAGGATCTCGAGGCGTGGCTCGCCGAATGGGGCGTTGGCGATCCGGCACGCACACCGGGCGGTCTTGCGCCCGAGGGGCCGCAGCCCGAACCTGCCGCTCGGACTGTCACTCTCCTTCAGCGCAAGGCCGAGAAGCTGGGCCGCAGGCTCGGCAAGACGAC
>JBNLCA010000657.1:0-2633 GCA_050303575.1 Paracoccaceae bacterium | reverse complement strand
GACGGCAAGCTGACGCTTCTCGACCAGAACGAGATCATCACGCCGAACCCGAATTTCCGCCTCTTCGCCACGGCGAACACGGTGGGCCTGGGCGACACGACGGGCCTCTATCACGGGGTCCAGCAGATCAACCAGGCGCAGCTGGACCGCTGGTCGATGGTGGCGACGCTGAACTACCTGTCCCACGATGCCGAGACGGCGATCGTGCTGGCGAAGAACCCGCACTACAACACCGAGAAGGGCCGCAAGCAGATCGGCCAGATGGTGACCGTGGCGGACCTGACGCGGACTGCGTTCATGAACGGCGATCTGTCCACCGTGATGAGCCCGCGGACGGTGATCAACTGGGCGCAGAACGCCGAGATCTTCCGCAACGTGGGCTACGCGTTCCGGCTGACGTTCCTGAACAAGTGCGATGAGCTCGAGCGGCAGACGGTGGCCGAGTTCTACCAGCGTTGCTTCGACGAGGAACTGCCAGAGAGCGCGGCGGCGCAGGCGATGAAGTGAGAGGGCGGGCGCGATCCTCCGCATTCCTTCTTGCCGTTTTTTTTGACCCGACGCTTGCTACTGCTGAGGTCTTTTTGGTTCGCCCTGCGACCGAGAGTAGTTGGCGTGCGTATGTACCGCCGGAAGGCCAATCTGACCCGCCGATAATAGGCCGTTGCGAAAGCTTTCCCGGTCAAGCTCTTACCTTCTATACTGAAGGTGACCCGCTCGTATTCGTCTCTTCTTCCATCTACGAATTCACCTCTCCCGATCTCGACATAGTCGCGGTCGTCGAGGTTGATGGGCGGCGGTTGGCGCGCGCCAGAACCAAGATTGGCCGGACAACGTCTAGGTTGGGCTTTCATCTGACCCCGATGGAGGGACTTCAGTGCGAATTTCGCTAGGGTCGCCTGCCAGACGAATGCTCGTACTTTGCTGCCTTCGAGACTTCTTGTCCTCGCAGGGAGCATAAGCCCCCTGCTTCAGGACCCGGCTTAGCTCGCCGCAAGCCTCATCTGTCACGCCGCCTTCGCTTCCGCCTCGGACCGCGCCGCCATCGTGGCGCCGAGCCACCAGTCGAGGTCAGCGAACATCGCCTTCAGGCCGTTCTCGAGATGCCCCTCGACCTCCGACATCGGGCCGTTGGAGCCCATCGGATGGGTCGCCATGAAGTCGGCGCCCTGCAGGTGCAGGCCCGAGCGGACCGGGACCATCTGAAGCTCGATGCCGATCGAGCGCAGGTGCTCGACGGCGCGGCTGCCGCCGGTGGCGCCATAGCCGAAGACGGCCATCGGCTTGTGGATCCATTCCTTGTAGGCTTGGTCGATGGCGTTCTTCAGCGCGCCGGGGATCGAGCGGTTGTATTCGGCGGTGACGAAGATGAAGCCGTCGAAGGTGGCGAGCTTCTTCTGCCAGGCGACGGCCTTCTCGTCCTGCGACGGCGCCCAGAGGTTCGAGGCGACCTCGTCGAAGAACGGCAGGTCGAAGTCGCGCAGATCCAGAAGCTCGACATCCCAGGCGCCGTGCGCCTTGGCCTTCTCGAGAAGCCAGTTGGCGGGCTTGTCCGCGAAGCGGGTCGGCCGCGTGGTGCCGATGATGATCGCGATGCGGGGTTTGGACATTGCAGTCTCCAATATTGCCTAGGTTACGATTCGTGACTAAATGCATGTTGGAAACCGGAAGTTCCGCCGCAAGAAGGCACCCTTTCGTGACGAGGTCACCGAAATGAAACCATGTGACACGACAGATACCGGCCACTGCGAGCGCATCAGCTCGCTTCTCAGCCGCATCGGCGACAAGTGGACAATGCTGGTCATCCGAAGCCTTAACCCCGGGCCCATGCGGTTCAACGCGCTGAAACGCGACCTGAGCGGAATTTCCCAGAAAATGCTGACGGTTACGCTGAGAAGTCTGGAGCGGGACGGCTTCGTCAGCCGTACCGTGACGCCGACCACGCCGCCGCAGGTCGAATATGCGCTGACCGATCTCGGCCGCGACCTGTCGGCCCCGATCGGGGCGCTGGCGGAGTGGACCTGGGCCAACGCCGACCGGATCGACGCGGCGCGCGAGGCGTTCGACGAGCGTATCGCCGCACAGTAGCGGCGCGGCCACGCACATCCGAGTTTTCAAACTGCCCACTATTTCGCCGCATTTTCCTGCCCATAGTTCACTTCATGGGCGGTTTGAGAACTCTTCTCCTGGCCCTCGCGGCCAGTGCCGCAGCCTTTCCGCTGCGGGCCGAGACGCTGCGGCCCCTTGATCTGGAACGGATATTCGCCGGATGCGCGGGCCGCTACTCGGCCTATACCGAGCATCTCTGGGCGGTCGACGGCCCGGCCTCGGACGAGGCCGCCCGCCGCCGCGACCTCTTCGCCCAGCTGACCGAGGCCGCCGGCACCGATCCGCGCGCGCTGGGCTGGCGGGTCAGCGCCAAGGCGGTGCAGCGGCAGTTGCTGGAGCGTGCGACCTACACGACCGGGCCGCGTGCGGAGCAGGCCGACGATCTGGCGCGCGGCGCCCTCGCCCACTGCGACCAGTTGCTTCTGGGTCTCTGAGCGTCAGTCGATCCTGGGACATCCCGACGTCCCGCCGTCTGCCAGGGCTTCCCGCGCCCGGACCATCATCGGAGCGTTCGTCAGTTCAATCCC
>JBNLCA010000656.1:0-10101 GCA_050303575.1 Paracoccaceae bacterium | reverse complement strand
GCAAGCGCCGGCGCCGAGGTCGGATGGACGATTGCGGTCGAGCCGCCCAGCACCAGCGCGAGGCCGAGCGCGATCATCCGCCCCGCTCCGCCGCCATAGGCGCGGCGGCTCGCCAGCACCTCGGCGAGGATGTGGCCGGCGACCGCGACGGTCAGGCACGAGACCGCGATCTCGGCCCAGGTGCCGTGCCAGACGAGCGCCGGGTTGAAGGCGAAGACGAAGGGCAGAAGATACGCCACGATGGCAAGCTTCATCCCGGTGATCCCGGTCTGCCACATGTCCGAGCCTGCCAGCGTCGCGGCAGTGTAGGAGGCGACCGCGACCGGTGGCGTCAGCATCGAGAGCAAGCCGAAGTAGAAGATGAAGAGATGCGCCGACATCGGCTCGATCCCGACCCGGATCAGCGCAGGCGCGAGCAGAACCCCGACGACGACATAGACCCCGGTCGTCGGCATCCCCGTACCGAGAAGGATGGCCAGACCGGCCGTCGCGACCAGAAGCGCGACGACGCCCCCCGCCTCGGCGACATGTTGCAGCGCAAGCGTCAGGGCAAAGCCCAGGCCGGTGATGTTCAGCGTGCCGATGATGATGCCGGCGACGCCGCAGACCAGCAGGATCGGGATCAGCGTCTGGCCGGAGTTGACCAGGATCCGGGGGATCACCATCAGGCGCGGCGCATGGCGCGGGGCGCTGACGAGGTAGAGCGCATAGGCCGCCGCCGACGCATAGAGCGCCGAGGTCCCGGGCGCATAGCCGAGCCCGAACATGAACCACATCAAGACGCCGAGGGGCGCCAGGAGCGGCCAGCTTTGCACCAGCGCCGGGCCGAGGCGCGGCAGATCCTCGCGCGGGGTGCCCTCAAGGCCCTTCGCGGCGGCGTAGCTGTCGACCTGCCGGTAGAGGAGGAAATAGTAGAAGAAGGCCGGCAGGGCGGCGGCTAGCACGACATCGGAATAGGGCACCTGCAGGAATTCGGCGATGACGAAGGCGGTCGCCCCCATCACCGGAGGCGCGATCTGCCCGCCGTTCGACGCCACCGCCTCGATGGCGGCGGCATAGCGCGGCGGAAAACCGGTCTTCTTCATCATCGGGATCGTAACGACGCCGGTCGAAAGGACATTCGCCACGGTCGAGCCTGAAAGCGTTCCGAAGAGCGACGAGGCGATGATGGCGACCTTGGCCGGCCCGCCGCGCCGGTGTCCCATCGCCGCCATGGCGAGGTTGGTCAAGGCCTGGCTGCCGCCCACCGCGTTCAGCACCGCGCCGAAGACGATGAAGCCCAGAAGCTGCGTCGCCGCCACCCGCATGACAAGGCCCGGCATGCCGTTGGCATCGGTGTAGACGTAAAGAAGGAACCGCGCCCAGGCCATGCTGGCGGCCTCGAAGATGCCGGGCGCCAGGTAACCGAAGAACCCGTAGGCCATGAAGAGCGCGCTCAGGATCGCCAGCACCCGCCCGCAATGACGCCGCGTCGCCTCGATCGTGCCGGCGATGGCGAGCGCGGCCGGGATCCACTTCTCGGGCCCGCGGTTCAGCGCGTCGAGGAGCCACGCCTCGTAGTTCCAGGCAAGCCACAGCCAGCCCGCGAACGAAGCCGCGCCGAAGGCGAGGTCCGGCACGGTCCAGGGCCGCGGCAGCGGCTTCACGATGAAGCCGACCAGCACCGCGAGGCCGAGGAGCAGCGCCAGGTACTGCTCGTCGATGATGACGAGGCCGAGGCGGCGCGGCACGTTCAGCGCCCAGAGGATGCCGATCACCGGCAGGACGGCGACGGCAACCTGCACGATGCGCGCCGTGCCGAGGTCCGGCACGGCATCGGGATCGGTGGCCATGGCGTGGTTCCCCGGCGCCTACTGCGCCAGCATGGCCTCGTGCGCGTCGTTCGCCTCGGTCCAGACGCCCTTCTCCTTGTAGAAGGCGATGGCGGCCGGGTGGTAGGGAACGGTGTTGGAATCGTCGGCCATCAGGTCCTGCGTGGCCGAACCCATCGCCGGGTTGTCCGTCTTCAGCGCTTCGAGCTGGTCCCACAGCACGTTCAGGATCGCGGTCGCGTCTTCGTCCGACAGCTCGGCGCTGGTCGAGACGAAGACGTCATAGGCGGCGATCTGGATCGGCTCTGTCACCTCGGGCATGCGCGGCGTCGGCTGCACGGTGGTCAGGTACACGCCGGGATAGAACTCCGAGATGATCTGGGCCGCGTTCTCGCCCTCGATCGAGACATAGCGGATGCCGCCTGGGATGGTGGCATGCGCCTCCTGCGTCAGGGGAATCCCGATGGCGATGCCGGTCGCGTCGAGCGATCCGTCGGTCAGGCCGTCGAGACCGCTTTTCAGGCCCGAGACGGTGACGCCCTCGACGTCGGCCTCCTGAAGACCGCCGGCCAGAAGCATCGCGACATCGACCTTGCCGATCGCGGCAAGCGACGAGAAGGCGGTGACCACCTTCTTGCCGCGCAGATCCTCGATGGTGGCGAGGTTGTCGTTCGCCCGCGTCACGAAGGCCTGCCTGAGCGGGAAAAGCCGCGCCAGGACGCGCAGATTCGTCAGGGGCTTGCCGTCGTAGTCGCCGTTGTAGAAGCCGCCGAGGTCGATCGCCGAGTTGAGGCCCATCGTCAGCTCGCTCGCCGCGACCAGCGGGATATAGACCGACGAGCCGGTCATCGGCTGGACGGTCGCCTGCCGTCCCAGCCCTTCCTGCAGCTTGGCCGCGAAACTGCCGCCGATGGCGTAGTAGAATGTGCCCTGCGGGTTTGTGCCGATGGTGATCCGTCCCTGCGCTGCGGCGGGAACGGCAAGGCCCGCGGCCAGAACGGCGGCAAGGCCCAGACGGGCGAAAATTCCGGTCATGTTGTCCTCCCTTGCTGCGTGCCCAGATTATCTGTGTGTCATCCACGCGGGCACGTCTTGCCGCTTCAGACTATCAGGGTTCTTTGATAAAACATTCGAAAGTTATTCATTCATTCATGCAGGAACTTGATGAATGTCTGTCGCACACCTGACCCTGAAGCAACTCCGCGCCGTCCAGGCGGTCTATGCCAGCCGGCGCATCTCGACCGCCGCCGAGGCGCTCAACGTCACACAGTCGGCGGTCTCGGTCCTGATCCGGCAGGCCGAGGCGGCGCTGGGCTCGCAGCTCTTCGAGCGGACGACGCGGTCGCTGGTGCCGACGGTCGAGGCCGAACACGCCATCGGCATCATCGACCGCGTGCTGGGCGAGTTGCAGACCCTCGATACGACGCTGAGCGAACTGCACCGGCTCGACCGCGGCCGTGTGCATCTGGTGGCGACGCCGGCGACCGGCGCCGCCCTCCTGCCCGAGACTGTGAGGCGCTACCGCGACGCCTATCCCGGCGTGTCGCTGGTCATCGATGATTGCGCGCCGAACCAGTTCTTCCCGCTGATCGCCGAGGAGAAGGCCGAGTTCGGCATCGGCACGGTCCCCGAGACCGGCGCCGAATTCGACTGGCAGGTGATCGAGGAGGACGCGCTCGGCCTCGTCGTACCCGATGGCCACGCGTGGGAACGGCGCGAGAGTGTCGCCTGGCGCGAGCTTGCGGATGTGCCGCTGATCGTCTCGCGGCGTGACTACGGCATCCGGTCGCGGATCGCGGCGACCTTCGCGCAGCTCTCGATCCGTCCCCAGATCACCCACGAGATCGGTTTCTTCGTCAGCGCGACCTGGATGACGCAGAGCGGGCTTGGCCTCGCGATCCTGCCGCGCAAGCTCGCCTCGGCGCTGCCCGGTGTGCGGCTCGTCCCGCTGGTCGATCCGGTGGTGACGCGGCCGACGGCCATCGTCACGCGACGCGGGCGGGTGCTTTCCAGCGCCGCCGCGCGGTTCGTCGAGATGCTGAGAACGGTGATGGCCGAGCGGGAGAGACCCGCGGCCCACCCCTGAGCGCGCCGGCCGCTGATCGCGCTCAGAAGTCGTACGCCTCGCCCGGATGGGCCGCGCGGAACCAGTCGGCCGGCTTGCCCGCCGCCAGGGTCGCCGCCTCGAGCAGCCGCGGCGGCTCGTCCCGGCCCTCGTGCGTCAGCCGGAACGTCCCCCAGTGCACGCCCACCGCCCGCGCCGCGCCGAGGTCGAGCGCGATCCTCACCGCCTCGTCCGGATCGCAATGTTGCGGCGCCATGAACCAGCGCGGAGCGTAGGCGCCGATCGGGATAAGGGCGAGGTCGGGCGCCCCATGGCGGGCGCGCATGTCGCGGAAGGGCGTGCCGCTGCCATAGCCGGTATCGCCGGCATAGTAGATCAGCCCTGCCCCGGTCCTCACCATGAACCCGCACCAAAGCGCCATGCGCCGGTCGCTCAGCTTGCGCGACGACCAGTGGTTCGCGGGCACCAGATGGACCTCGGCTCCGCCATCCAGCGGGATCGTGTCGCCCCAGTCGCCGGTCCGGATCCGCTCGCGCGTGACCTTGCGGGCAACCAGCGTGTCGTTGCCGAGCGGCATGACGAACACCGGCCTGTCCCGCGCCTCGAGCCGCGCCAGAGTGGCAAGATCGAGATGGTCATAGTGATTGTGCGACAAAAGGACGATGTCGATTTTCGGCAGATCGTCGAAGGCGATGCCGGGTGTCGTCACCCGGCGCGGTCCGAGAAGGCCGAAAGGGCCGGCGCGGTTCGACCAGACCGGGTCGGTCAGGACGTTCAGCCCGCCCGCCTGGATCAGCGTTGTCGAGTGGCCGACCATGGTTACGCGCAGACCTTCGACGCGCGGTTCGGGCCGGACGGGCGTCACCTTCACGCGCCGGGGCCAGCGCGTCGGGCGCTCGCGCTGCCAGCGCAGAACATCGCCAAGCGACCGGTCGGCATCGGTGCCGTCGGCGTTCGAGAAACGCACACCGTCGAAATGCGGTGACGGCGGCCCCGCGTAGTAGGGATTGTTGGGCTTGCGCGCCAAGGTCGCCTTCCGGTCCGGCGGGCCGGAAGCGGCGCCGCGGACGCCAGCGAACCAGACCGGCGCGGCGACCGCAAGGCCCGCCGGCGGCCTATTTCGCGGATGGCAGCTGCAGCGATGCGACCATGGTCGCTCCCGGTGCGGCGCCGTTGACCAGGTTGTAGGCGACAAGCATCCTGTCGGCCGTCACGGCGAGCGCCGGGTGAAGTACCGCCTGCGGCGCGATCGTGCGGATGAGCGCGACCGAAGCTCCAGATCCGGCGTAGAGCGCCAGGCCGCGCGCGGTCGCGACCGCAACGCAAACTCCGCCGTCGGGCATCGGCGCGGCATCGAACTGGTAGACCAGCAGATCCTCGGTCCCGCCGAGCGGCCGCAGCCCGTTCGCCCGTCCGTCGTCGTCCAGCGCGGCCACATGGAGCTGCCCCGCCCGGTCGCCGAGCGGCGACGCCCCGCCCTTGCGCGGCGTGGCCGAGAGCAGGATGTCGCCCGCCCCGGTTCGCACGATCTGGGCGCGCAGCCCGGGTCCGAGCGCGACCGGGCTGCCCTCAGGCCCGGACTTGCCCTGCACAAGGCGCCAGGCGGTACCCGTCTCGGCGTCGCAGGCGGTCAGGACCACCGGATCGGCATCGCCGTAGCCGCGCGCGTAGCGCGGCGCTCCGAGACTGCGGGCCCGTTCATTCGGCTCGACCTCGACCGGGTCGGCACCGTTCCACTGAAGCGCAAGCTTCGAGGTCGCGCCGCCGAAGATCTCGACACAGCGGCAGACATCGTCGCCCCGGCGCGTCACGTCCCATTCGGGCAGGCCGAGGAGGCCGCTCGCCATCGGAGCGCCCTTGGCCAGTGCCGCCACCGCCGCAAGCCCGGCGCGCGGCGTGCCATGCCGGAACGCCTGGTCCACGTCGAGCCGGCGCCTGTGCAAGACCGGACCGGCGCCGTGACCGGCAAGCAGGACCGCTCCCTTCGCCTCGCTCAGCCAGCGCGGCAAGGCAGGCGCGCCAACATCGGTGCGGACCAGGTCGAGGCTCGTATCGATGGCCATCTCAGTCGCTCCTTGCTCTGCGGTCAGTTCAGCCGTGTGACGGCGGCCACGGGCGGTTGCGGCGGGCCGGCATAGCCGACGTCGGGCAACGCGTCGCGCATCAGCGCGGCGATCGAGACCCGCGACCACGAATCGAAATCGGGCTGCGCCGCCGTCCCGTAGGACGGGTCGTAGAAAGCGCCGCCGTGGCGGACGATGAAGTGGTTCAGGAAGCCCGCCGGCGGCTGCGCCTTGTTCTGCCCGGGACCGGACGCCCAGTGCGCCGTGTGCTGGTTGCCGGTGTTGTCCCAGGTGTAGGGCCAGCTGTCGAAGGTTGCGGGCGAGGTCGGCGGATTGAACTGCCAGGTCGCGACCGCGAACGCCGTCGCCTCGGCCGACACGGCCTCGTTCGGCACGACCTCGACCCGCCCGTCGGCGGCGATCCCGTGCGCGCGGAGCATGTCCTGAAGAAGTTCGGCGAAGGCACGGCATGAGCCGTTGGCGCGCGCGTTCGCCAGCATTCCGGCCAGCGTTTGCGCCGGCGCGTCGTTCAGCCAGTAGGTGAGCGCGCGCTGGTCCGAGGTACGGTGCAGCGCGGCGTTTGCGCCGGTCGCCGGGTCGCGCGCCTCGAAGGCGCCGTAGGTTCGCGCCAGCGTCAGCGGCGCCGCCGTCGCACCGTCTGCGGCGCGGCAGGCAATGTCGAAGCTGGTGCGGAAATGCGCGCAGTTCGCCGCGGGCGCGCCCAGCATGACGTAGGTCGGGTGTCGGCTGGTGCCGATCTGGCTCCAGGCGCCACCCGCCTCGGGCCGCATCTCCCACAGGATCTCGACCGGCCAGCGCTGCTGGGCCAGAGCCGCGCCGGCATTCGCCCGCAGCTGGTAGCTGACCTCGCCGGCAAGAGGCGCCGTTGCATGGACATCCGCCATCGTCAGCGTCGCGGGTGTCGGGCCGGCGGCGGCGACGGCGATCGGTGCCGAGGTCCAGCGCAATAGCGTGGCCCCGCCTCCGGCGAGCGGCACCCAGCTCGTCCCGCGCAGCACGACCGAGCGGTCCTCGGGCGGCCGCGTGGTCAGCCGGAACTCGGCGGTCAGCCGGATCGTCGTCCCGCCCGGAAAGCTCTCGGGCGGCGAGGCCGCGCCACTGGTCCAGATCTGGTCGATCAGGTTGTCCTGATCGTCATTGAGCGCGGTGGTATTCAGGAAGGTGATGCGCTCGGGCGCGAGTGCCAGTCCGACCGGCTGGGCGGGTGCGACCAGCGAGAGGTCGAGCCGTACCTCCTGCCCGGCCGAGCGGGCGGTGATGGTCACCGTCGTGTCGTTCGGCAGCGCGCGCGAGAGCGCCCGTGTCGCCGGGCTGCGCCAGGCCTCGACATTGTTGCTCCACTGAACCGCCGGATCGGCTGCGGCGTCTGGCGGATCGAGGCGCAGCCGGACCACCGCGGGCGGACCGTCGCCGCGGTAGCCGCGCGCGGTGCCGGCGCCGGTCGTCTCGGCCCAGGCAACGGGCTCGATCGCCGCAAGGCGCGGCCGCACCTGGACGCGGATCGTCCTCGTCGCGTCGGGGCCGATGCCGACGGTCACGGTGATTGGCCCGGCGTCGGGCCGCACCCCGGTCAGCGGGACGATCCGCAGGTTGGCCGTGGCGCCGGCCTCGCCGCCGGTCCACTGCAAATGTGTCCAGGCGTCCTCGTTGTCGGGCGAGGTGACGGCGCGCAGGACCAGTCGGTAGTTCGGATCGGTCCCGTAAGGCATCTCGACGAGGCCGTTCTCGCCCACCGGCTGACCGTCGGCGAGGACGCGGTCGAGCACCGGCAGGACCTCGACATCGGCCTCGAAAACCGGATTCAGCCGCGCGGTCACCTTGACCGGCTGGCCCTTGCGCGTCACCGCCCGGCGGCTCACGGCGCGGCGGTCGTTGCCCTCGCCCGGAACGCGGGTGCCGCCGGTCCAGGTGACCTGGTCGTAGGCGGCGGGCGTGCTGGGGCGCAACTGAAGATGCACCACGACGGGGGGCGCATCGGCGCCGTAGCGGGCACTGGCGCGCAGGCGCTGGTCGTTGTCCAGAACCTCGACCTCGGCCGCACCGTCGATCCAGAAGCGTTCGAAGTCCGGCCGCACCGCCAGCGTGACCTGCTGCCGCGACGACCCGAGCCGCGCGATGACGACGATGGGCGCGCCCTGCGCGGTCAACTCACCCGTGGTCAGCGTCAGCCGCGCTCCGGTACCGGCGTCCTTGCCGTCGATCTCCCACGCGACGAGGCCGGCCGCCAGAGGATCGCCCGACGAGACCAGCGCGTCAAGCTGCACCAGCCCGTCATGCTGGAACGGCGCGAGGTAGGTGCCGGTGGCGGCGTCCTGCGTCGCGCCGATCACGTTGATGCCGGTCAGCGTCACGCTCACGGGTGTTTCGGGCAAGGTCTCGATCGCGCGCAGGAAGACCGACGAATCCTCCTGCGTGAAGCGCGTCAGCCGGTCGAGGATGATCGGCGGAAGCCGGTCCATCGGGCCGGGCAGGTAGTCCTGGAAATAGGCGCGGTACATGAAGCGGTTCCAGCCGCCCTCGGGCACCGGGGTCTGGCCCAGCAGCTCGTCGAGAGCAAAGACCGAGGCAGGAAGCATCTCCTCGAAGAGCCCGTCGTCGACAGTCAGCCCGGCAATCGCGCTGTTGGTTGCGCGGATCATCGCGGTCAGCTCGCCCTCGCCCACCTCGAGCGGCAGGACATAGGCGGTCAGCCCGCGTGCCGTCTGGATCGGGGTGAAGCTCGCCGCGTCCTTCCGGACCGGCAGGTCAAGCCCCGTCTGGGCCGTGAACATCGCCGAGATCGCATCGTAGAGCGGCACGCTGTCGGCCGCGCTGCCGCCGATCGGCGTGACCTGTCCGCCCCAATGCGGGATCATCGGGTTCTGCAGTTTCTTGCCGTCGCGCCGGCGCTGGATGATGCGCCGCCGCCCCAGCATGACGACGGTGCCCAGGTCCGAGTTCGAATAGGGTATCGCCAGAATGAGCTGCTTGGCCATGTCCGCCTCTCCGGTCGCGTGGATCGCTAGAACGACGCCAGGGGCCGCGCTTTGTGAACGCGGGCCGGGTCGAGTGACCTTTCCGTTCACAGCGCCCGCCCCCGCGCGTCCTATCAGGGAAGCGGATTGCGGACGGATGGCGCCCGCGTCCCAACCGAGAGGAGAGGTCCGATGGGCACCACCACCAACGAGACGCGCCGGCGACCGGAAGCCGACGGGATGCGCACCCAGGCCGAGGCGGTCGTCGCCGAGGCGCTGCGCGAGGAGGCCGAAGGGCTCGCGGTCGAGCTCGAGACGCTGCGCTGGATCGAGGGCGAACTGCTCGGCGGTGCGGATGCCGGCCCGGAGCCGGACGCGCCCGCAGACATCGCCGACGAGGCCGCAGAGATCCGCGAGCGGATCGCCGCGGTCAAGGCCGAACTGAAGGACTTGCAGGATGAAGCGGACAACCTCGACCGGCGCGCGGCGGAGGCCGCCGAGCACGACGACGAAGAAGACGACGAGGACGGCGGCAAGCGCGGCGGGCGCTCGAAAAGCTGACGCCAAGGGAGATCGCCGCAAGGCCGGCCCGGACCCGACCGGCGAGCGGCCGGACGGGTCGGAGGAGACCGCGGGCTCCAGTGGCGAGACCGAGCTTTTCCGCCTGATGCAGGAGCATGCGCAGAGAGCCGTCGACGGCAAGCGCCTGATCGGCAATGTCGGCAACTACCTCGAGGCGACGGTGCCCGAAGCCCTGTCCCGGATCCAGACGACGGCCTTCAAGAAGATCAGCGAGAAGGTGCCCGACCCTGCCCTGCGAGAGCTGATCCAGCAGATGAACCAGGACCTCGTCTCCAATATCCTGGGCCGCGTCGCGACCGTCCTGCGCTCGCCCCGGCTGAACGCCCTGCGCGGCATAGATCCGCCGCCGGGCGCTGAACCGGCAGCCGAGCCCGACCGGCCGGACGATGACGAGGCGCGGCCATGACGGACCGGCCCGTTCAGGTCGGCATGACGTCGGACCAGGCCGCCGAGACGGGCCAGGCGATGCTGACGGCGGCGCGGGCGCAGCGGGACCAGATCGCGCAGGGCTTCCATGCCGAGCGCCAGGCCGTCCTCGACGAGGTGGCGCGGCGACAGGCCGGGATGCCGGCGCCCGATGCCAATGCCGGACCGGTGCCGACCCC
>JBNLCA010000655.1:0-10271 GCA_050303575.1 Paracoccaceae bacterium | reverse complement strand
TCCGGCGTCGATCGTCTGGCCCTGGGCGATGGTGCGCACCGTGTCGAAGCTCAGTGCGACGGTCCTCGGCACCGGCATTTCCAGCCGGATCAGCCGCTGCAAGCACTTCGCCCGGCCGCCATGCGCGGCGGTCGAGATCGGAGCCGTTGCGGTTATCTCCGTGAAATCAGAGAGATCGATGTGTTTCTGCACTGCAGCGTCAAGCCTTTCGCGGCGACAGCATACGCTCATTCGCCTGCCATACAAGCTTGACATCCGTCACGTGCGGAAGCCCGCCTCAGCTCTCGCCGCCAACCAGTTCCTCGGCAATCGCCTCGACGATGGGCCGCGCCTCGGCCGCCGTCATGCCGGGCGTCAGGCGTGCGTCGTAGAGGATGCGCAGCAAAAGCGCGTCGTGATCGGTCAGGAGGCCGAATTCCTCGTCGTCGTTGAAGATCGACGGCCGCGCCGCGCGGCTGTCGTTGGCAAGGCCCATTGCCTGCGCGAGTTCCTCGTGGATGCAGCTCAGGCGGAGCCTGTCCGGATGCTCGGCCCGCACGATGGCCAGCGCGCGGGTATAGACGTCCGGCTCGCCCTCGGAGAAGGCGAAGACGATGCAGAAGGTCGACCGCGGCAGGTTGACGACCTCGTTGACCGTCGAGCCGGCGATCCCGGGCACCAGGCTGCGGATGAGGTCGGCCGAGGCGCGCCGTTCGTCCTCGTTCAGGAAAAGGACCTCGAAGTTCGGATTGGTCTCGGTGACGCGCACCGGGTTGCCGGTGAGGTCCGACAGTCGCCCGGCGAAGTCGCGGATATTGCGCTGGTCGGTGCGCTTGCGCGCGTCGGGCACGCTGGCGCCGAAGGTCACGCGGATGCGGACCGGGCTTTCCCAACGCCGCAGGCGGCTTTCGGACTGGCGGCTGACATAGCGGCCGCCGACGCGCGTATATTCGTCGAAAAGCGCGACCTGGATGAAGGTCTCGGCCAGCATCCGTGCCGAGAAGGGCACGTCGCGTCCCGGATCGTCGCGCAGCATGCCCTGATCTATCAGGTCACGCTCGACCCGCGCGTAGTAGCTGCGCAAGGCCGCGCTCTCGGCGGACGGCGGGGCAGGGGTCGGCGTGACCGGCCGCGCCGGCTGGGGCCGTCCGTCCGGCAGCGTCTCGCAGGCGGCGAGGAAGCCTGCCACCAGAACCATCGCAATCCGGATCGCAAGACCCCGCACCGTCGCGTCAGCCGGGGACCGAGCCGCCGGTCACCGCGCCGGTCTTGTCGCCGCGTGCCTTGGCCGAGGCGAGCGTATCGCGCAGGTCGGCCTCCATCTTCTTGAGATCCTCCTCGGCGGCGGCGCGCTTGCGCTTGCCCTCGTCGGCGATCTGCAGGCTTTCCTCGATCGAGGCGATGAGCTCGGCGTTCGCCGTCTTCACCGCCTCGATGTCGAAGACCCCGCGCTCCATCTCGGTGCGGATCACCTTGTTCGTCTCGCGCAGGTTCTTGGCGTTCGCGGTCAGAAGCTCGTTCGTCAGGTCGTTCGCCTCGCGCACCGCCTTCGCGGCCTCGGCCGAATGCTGGATCGTCACGGCCTGAGCCAGCTGCGTCTCCCACAGGGGCACGGTGTTGACGAGGGTCGAGTTGATCTTCGTCACCAGCGACTTGTCGTTCTCCTGCACCAGCCTGATCGAGGGCAGCGACTGCATGGTGACCTGCCGCGTCAGCTTCAGATCATGCACCCGGCGCTCGAGGTCGTCGCGGGCGGCGCGCAGGTCGCGCAGTTCCTGCGCCTTCATCACCTTCTGGTCCTCGGGCGCGGCGGCCATCGAGGCTTCCATGCTGGGAATGTCGCGCTCGTCGATCGCTTCCAGCTTCGCCTCGCCCGCGGCGATGTAAAGCGCCAGCTCGTCGTAGAAGTTCAGCGTCTTCTCGTAGAGAAGGTCGAGCGACTTGATATCCTTGAGCAACCGATGCTCGTGGCCCAGAAGGTCGCCCGTGATCTTGTCGATCTGGTCCTGAACCCTCTCGAACTGGGCGACGAACTTGGCGAAGGGTGCAGTGCGGCCGAGAAGCTTTTCCCACCACGAGACCTTGCGGCGCACATCGAGCTCAGAGACCGAGAAGCCCCGGATCGTCGTCACGATGTCGCGCAGGCTGTCGCCTGCCGGGCCGACGTCCTTGTTGCGCACGTCCGACAGCATCGCCTGGCTGATCTGCTGGAGTTCGGCCTGCGCGGACGAGCCGAACGAGACGATCGAGCCGGTATCGCCCATGTCGATCTCGCCCATGCGCTTCCTGATCTCGGAGGCCACCGGCCCCTGCGCCTTGGAAAGCGGTACGACTTCGCCCGCCGGTTCCGGCAGGACGACAGCGGTGACTTCCCTGACGGCGGTTTCGGCCTCGGCGGCCTGTTTCTGGATAGTCTCGGTCATGGTGCCTCCCCTCGGTCGTCCATGGTGATGCCTTCGCGCTCCAGCCGTTCCCTCAGCACGCTGATCTCGACGTCGAGATCATCGCGATTGTCGGCCAGAAGGGTCTTCGTTCGGGCGGAGAAGTTCGCCTCGAGATCTGTCAGAAGCTGTTCGTAGTCGGCTCGCGCCTTCGGGTCGCGGGTGGTGTTCCAAAGGTCGACGAATTTCGCCGTCGCGTCCTTCGCGCCCAGAAGATAGACGCCGAGATAGCGCCGGGCGGCGGTCAGATCGCGCGGGTCGTTCTCGACCGTACGGAACATCTCGCGGGCGGTGGCCTGGAACCTGTCGACCCTTGCCTCAAGGGTGCGATCGCCGGCGCGCAGGATCGCGTCCTTCATCGCGGAAAGGTGGCGCTCGGCCTCGTCGACAGCGCGGGCGACGCGGCCCGACTGGTAGCTGTCGATCCCCTCCATCCCCTTGTCCTTCAGGGGATCCGGCCCAAAGGCGGCGACGTGCAACACCACGCCGAGTATGGCAAAGATGAAAGGGTTGAAGAATCCCCCGGTCGCCATGCCGCCGACGAAGAGGCCGGCCCCGGTCAGGACGGCGGCGAAAAGTTTCCTCGGGATCGCCGGGCGCTTGGCGGCGTTGCGGGCGTCATAGGCCTCCTGCGCCAGGATGCCCTCGCGTGTCAGCCACGCGGCCAGGATCAGGATGCCAAAGGCGGCAAGGTTGCGCAGAAGGCCCGCTGGCTCCTGTCCGAAGGCGATCAGCGCGAAGGGGATCGGCGCGAAGAAGAGAAGATTCACGCGGCCCCCTGCGCGGGTCCGGCGTTTGCCCCTAAATGGTCCTTTCTTAGGCCCGGCCGTGCCGCCGGGGCTGAACTTGCCGCCGAACCGCTCGGCCATCAGCTGGCCCCCAAGGAGGCGACGTAGAAGATGAGTGCGATCAAGAGGAAGAACGCGACCTTCTGCAAGCCTGTGTCGGTCATCTGGCGCCCCCTGCCAGTCTGCTGTTTGCCGTTCCGCAAAGGTATAAAGGATGGACCGCAGGCGTGCCAGCGCCAATGACGGCGGGGAATTGGACGCCTTGGTCTGGCTGCGCTGTCCCTTGAGCCGCGAGCGGTGGCGGCTGGCGGCGCCAGGGCGTGCCCCGCTCAGCCAATGCGGCGTCACCCCACGGGCCGGTCATGACGCGGTTCGCGTTGCGCTGCCTTTACCCGCGCGGCACGCGCGGACTGCCCGGCGTTCGGGCGGGCTTTCCCGGGCGCTTCGGACCGCGCGGCGACTCCGGTCTCGCGCCCGCTTTCGGCTTGCCCGGACCTGGACCGCTCTTGCCCGGTCCGTCTTTCGGCCGCGCCGGCCCGCCGCGCCCCCTGGGTGGCCGCGCCTTCGCGGTGCCGACCTTCTCGCCCGCGTCCTTGCCGAGGCCAAGTTGTTCGCGCAGCACCTTGCGGCGCACCTCCTCGACCTCGCCGGGTTTCATCTCGCCCAGCCGGAAGGGACCATAGCTTACCCGGATCAGCCGGTTGACGCTCAGCCCCACAGCCTCCATCGCGCGGCGGATCTCGCGGTTTTTCCCCTCTCGCAAGCCGACCGTCAGCCAGGCGTTTGCCCCCTGCTGCCGGTCTAGCGTCACCTCCATCGGCTGGAAGCGCTCGCCCTCGATGGTAATGCCTTTCCTCAGCGGTTCGAACGTCTCGTCCGCCGGATAGCCGTTCACCCGCGCGCGGTATTTCCTCAGCCACCCGGTCGAGGGCAGTTCCAGCTTGCGCTTCAACTCGCCGTCGTTGGTCAGCAGCAGGAGCCCTTCGGAATTGAGGTCGAGCCGCCCGATCGACATCACCCGTCCCATCTCGGGCGGGAGCGCGCCGAAGACCGTCGGCCGATCCTTCTCGTCCTTCTCGGTCGTGACGAGGCCGAGCGGCTTGTAATAGAGCCACAGCCGCGTCTCGGCCGCTTCGGCCAGCGGCTTGCCATCGACCGCGATCCGGTCGCGCTCCGTCACGTTCAGCGCGGGGCTGTCGATGACGCGGCCGTTTACCGACACCCGGCCTTCGGCGATCATCGCCTCGGCGGAGCGGCGCGAGGCAACGCCGCGGCGGGCGAGGACCTTGGCGATACGCTCGCCTGACGGGGAAGGTGTGTCGGTCATGCGCGCCTTCTAGCCCGGCGGCCGCGCGCGCGAAAGGAGCTTGTCGCGCCGGGCAGGCGCGGGCAGGAAAGGGCATGAGCTTCACCAGCCACATGGAGGCCGCGCTTGCCGAGGCGCGCGCGGCGGGGGAACGCGGCGAGGTCCCGGTCGGCGCCGCCATTGTCGCGCCCGATGGCCGCGTCGTCGCAGCCGCCGGCAACCGCACGCGCGAGCTGGCCGATCCCACGGCCCATGCCGAGATCCTGGCCCTGCGCGAGGCCTGCCGCGCGACGGGATCCGAGCGGCTTCCCGGCCACGACCTCTACGTCACGCTCGAACCCTGTCCGATGTGCGCCTCGGCCATCAGCCAGGCCCGCATCGCGCGACTCTACTACGGTGCCGCCGATCCCAAGTCGGGCGGAGTCGCGCACGGCCCGCGCATCTTCGACCATCCGCAAAGCCACCACCGGCCGGACGTCTATGACGGCATCGCCGCCGCCGAGGCCGAGCAATTGCTCAAGGCGTTCTTTTCCGCCCGCCGCTGATGTGTCCCCAAGGGCACAACCGGCGGCCGCCGGCCGATCCGGCACAAAGCCTGTTGGCCGAATCCCTGAACCGGTGTATCAGGCCGCCCAGCCACACCAAACAGAGGAGGCGCAAGATGCTTAACATCACGATCTGCCCGCGCCTCGCTGGAGTAGCTGGCTCGGCGTCGATGTACCGACGCTTCTGGCTCAGCCTCAGCTGATCCGCGCCGGGTAAGCCCGGCAGTTCCATTTCCAACCCCAAACGCCACCGGTCCCTGACCTCCGCGCATGCGGTCCGTCCGGGCCTGTCATTCGATCCCAAATCAGAAGGGACCGGTCCGTCCAAGAAGCGGCCGGTCAATGCCCAGATGAACGCAATTCGCTTCGAAGACCACCGACACCCGCCGTCCGAGGTGATCGGTCAACTGATTGCCGAGCACGGCTTTCGCCGCATCCTGCTCGCGGTCCTCGCCTTTGCGGTCCGGCCGCGGCTGCGCTACCGGTCGCCCGACCTCCTGTCGGACCACCTGCGCCGCGACATCGGCCTCGGGGCGCTGCCCGAGCACGCCCAGTACTGGAAGTACTGATGCGGCTCAGACGGTGATCGGGTCCAGAACCTCGGGCTCGATCACCGTCACGCCGGGCAGGCCTTCCTTCAGCTTAGCCGCCGACTGTTCCAGAAGCGGGAAGGTCCTGTAATGGCAGGGGATCACCGTCTTGAAGTCGAAGAAGGTCTTCGCCGCATAGGCAGCCCGCGCCATGTCCATGGTGAAGTGACCGCCCGCGCACAGGATGCCGATGTCGGGCTCGTGCAGATCATTGAAGATCTTCATGTCGGCCATCACGTCGGTGTCGCCCGAGAAGTAGATCACGTGTCCTTCGCCCGCGATCATGTAGCCCGACTCGGTGCCGGCGTAGATCGGCCCGCTGGGCCCGTCCATCGACGAGGAATGGACGGCGTTCACCATCGTCACCTTCACGTCGCCCAGGCTGACGGTGCCGCCCTTGTTGAAGCCCACGACCTCGACCCCCTCCTTTGCCTGCCACCAAGTCACCAGATCGTAAATGCCCACGATCGGGATGCCGAGTTCCTTGCCGATGGCGACGGTGTCGGACGAATGGTCGCCGTGCCCGTGGCTGACCAGGATATGCGTTGCGCCCGCGATCGCCTCGGCGCGCCGTTCGGCCGGGAACATCGGGTTGCCGGTGAACCAGGGATCGACGAGCAGCACCTGTCCCCCGATCTCGATGCGAAAGCCGGAATGGCCGAGCCAGGTGATCTTCATGATAGCCTCCCTTAATTCTGCCGCTTGGGGCAAGTATGGGGTCCCGGGACGAGGGGACAAGGGCCATGGACATCGATCTTTATTGCGAGCGGATTGGGCCCGGCTTCGGCGGCGAGCCGTTCAACGCGGTGACGGGTCTTGCCTTCCTTGCTGTCGGCCTCTGGGCGCTGGTCCGGGCGCCACGGACGGTGGACCGGGTTACGGCGCTCGCCCTGATGCTGGTCGGCATCGCGTCGGCGGCGCAGCACGCTTGGGCGGTGATGCCGGGCTACTGGGCCGACCTCCTCGCAAACCAGTTCTACCTTGTCGCCCTCGGCGTCCTGATCGCGCGCCGGCTGGGCGGCGCTGCACTCGGCACGGCGATAGGGGTCGGGGCCGCGCTGGTCCTGTGGTTCGCCGTTACCACGCTAATGCCGGGTCTGGTGATGCCGCTCGGCCGGGCGGCCGACACCTACCTGATCCTGACCGTCATCCTTGCGGTCAGCGCCGTTCTGATGCGGCACGATCCGCCGACGGCGCGCGGCCTCGGCCTTGCCGCCGGACTCATGGTCCTGGGACTGCCGTTCCGGATCCTCGATGGCGCGCTCTGCGGAAGTTTCCCGCATGGGACGCATTGGGTCTGGCACCTCTTCAACGCCGCTGCGACCGCGGTCCTTCTGGCGACGTTGGCGCGCCGCGCTCAGAGATCCTGAGACACCCTATACGGCACGATTTGGCGATCAGACTCCTTGTCCATTTCGAACATTCCAACGCCGTTCTGTGTTCGCTGCTTACGATTCCGCGTCTTTCTGCGACCTATGACCCGATTTTCTGGCTCCAGCATGTCGGACGACGACGGCCCGCGTTCCGGCCGTACCCGCGAAACCAAACCTCGACTGCGAGGACGCTTCGCCTGCCGGCGACCCCGCAGATGCTTGCGGACAGGGGGGCAGAGCGGTAAACGGCGGACCGATCCAAGCGAAAGAGCGCCCATGTCCATCGACATCGACACCGCCCGCCGCGTCGCCAAGCTCGCCCGCATCGCGGTGCCCGAGGAAGACCTGCCGGGCCTTGCCAAGGAACTCAGCGGCATCCTGACCTTCATGGAGCAGCTGAACGAGGTGAATGTCGAGGATATCGAGCCGATGGTCTCGGTCACGCCGATGCGCCTCAAGCGCCGGCAGGATGTCGTCACGGACGGCGGCATGCAGGACAAGGTCCTGAAGAACGCGCCCGACGCGCGCGAGGGGTTCTTTGCGGTGCCGAAGGTGGTGGAATGACGAACCTGAACGAACTGACCATCGCCGAGGCGCGCGACGGCCTGAGGAAGGGCGATTTCACGTCCGAGGACATCACCATGTCCTGCCTTTCGGCCATCGACGCATCCGGGGCGCTGAACGCCTTCGTCCACCCGACGCCGGAGATCGCGCTCGACCAGGCACGGGCGGCGGACAAAAGGATCAAGGCGGGCGAGGGCGCCTCGCTCACCGGTATCCCGCTGGGAATCAAGGATCTTTTCTGCACGAAGGGCGTGCCCAGCCAGGCGGCCTCGCGCATCCTCGAAGGCTTCCGCCCCGAATATGAGAGCACCGTCACCCAGAATCTCTGGGACGCCGGCGCGGTCATGCTGGGCAAGCTGAGCATGGACGAGTTCGCCATGGGCTCGTCCAACGAGACGGCCTGCTACGGCCCGGTCGTGAATCCCTGGCGACGCGGCAACGACGAGACCGCGCTGACACCCGGCGGCTCGTCCGGCGGTTCGGCCTCGGCGGTCGCGGCCGACCTCTGCCTCGGCGCGACCGGCACGGACACCGGCGGCTCGATCCGCCAGCCGGCGGCCTTCACCGGCATCGTCGGCATCAAGCCGACCTACGGACGGGTCAGCCGCTGGGGTATCGTCGCCTTCGCATCGTCGCTGGACCAGGCCGGGCCGATGACCAAGACGGTCCGCGATGCGGCGATCATGCTGCAGACGATGGCAGCGACCGACCCCAAGGATTCGACCTCGGCAGAGATCGAGCTGCCCGACTTCGAGGCCGCGATGACCGGCGACATCCGCGGCAAACGCATCGGTATTCCAAAGGAGTACCGGATGGACGGCATGCCCGAGGAGATCGAGAAGCTGTGGTCGGATGGCGCCGCAATGCTGAAGGATGCGGGCGCCGAGATCGTCGATATCTCGCTCCCGCACACCAAGTACGCGCTGCCGGCCTACTATGTCATCGCGCCGGCCGAGGCGTCGTCGAACCTCGCCCGCTACGACGGCGTTCGCTACGGCCACCGGGCGAAGCTGGGCCAGGGTGACGGCATCACCGAGATGTACGAGAAGACCCGCGCCGAGGGTTTCGGGCCCGAGGTAAAAAGGCGCGTGATGATCGGCACTTACGTGCTTTCGGCCGGTTTCTACGACGCCTACTACAACCGCGCGCGCAAGGTCCGTGCGCTCATCAAGCGCGACTTCGAGGAGGTCTATGCCTCGGGCATCGACGCGATCCTGACCCCGGCCACTCCGTCCGCCGCCTTCGGCATCGGCGAGATGGAAAATGCCGACCCGGTCCAGATGTACCTCAACGACGTCTTCACCGTCACGGTGAACCTCGCCGGCCTGCCCGGCATCGCGGTTCCGACCGGGCTTGACCGGCAGGGATTGCCGCTCGGGCTGCAACTGATCGGCCGCCCGTGGGACGAGGCGATGTTGTTCAAAGTGGCACACTGTCTGGAAAATGCTGCAAATTTCGTATCCAAACCCGCCCGTTGGTGGTAAAAGGTTCGAAAAAGACAAGCAGGCAGCAACTCATACGGGCAGGAAGAAAGATGCGTATTCTCATTGCGGCAACGGCCGTGCTGGCGCTTGGCGCCTGCATGGAGGCCGAGGTTGGCACCCGCGGTCAGGGTGTGGGCTTCGGCAACTACTCGCTTTACCAGCAGCAGCAGGACTACCTTGCGCGCGCGGGCCTCGCCAACCAGCCGGCCCCGACCGCCATGGCGGACGCCGGAACCGCTCCGGCGCCCTATGCGCCGGCAGGCAACCAGTACGCCGCGGACCAGGGCGCGATCACCACGGCACCGCTTTCAGCCTCGACCGAGGTGGCCATGGCTTCGCCCACGCCGGTGACGACGGGCATCCCCGCGACCTCGAACATCGCGGCCTTCGCGCTCTCGACCTCGCACCCGATCGGCACGCAGATGTACCAGCGGTCCGGTTCGGCCAATCGCAGCGCCGACCGCGCCTGTGCGAAGTTCACCTCGGATTCGGCGGCGCAGGAAGAATTCCTGAAGGCCGGCGGTCCCGAGCGCGACCGCCTTGGCGTCGATCCCGATGGCGACGGCTACGCGTGCCGCTGGGATCCGGCGGCCTTCCGTCTGGCGCGCCAGGGCTGATACGAGCGTCTTCGGGCAAAGTTGACGGACTTTCCCGGTTCGAAAACGCGAAATGCTGTAGGTCTGCGGGATGAAGATCATGCCGCACCCTTCACCGAACCACGGCGAGCGCAGGGGCCGCACGGCCCCTGATCTCGTCGTTCTGCATTACACCGCGATGAAGACGCCGGCCGAGGCGCTGGAGCGTCTTTGCTCGCCGGACTTCGAGGTCTCGGCGCATTACCTGATCAGCGAGGACGGAGTTATCCACAGGCTGGTCGAGGAGGATCGCCGCGCCTGGCATGCCGGGCTCGGGGCCTGGGGCGCGACCACGGATGTCAACTCGGCCTCGATAGGGATCGAGCTTTGCAATACGGGCGCCGCGCCCTTCGCGGCAAGGATGATGGACGCGCTCGAGGCGTTGCTGGCCGATCTTCTCGCCCGCCATGCCATTCCGCCCGAAAGGGTGATCGCCCATTCCGACTGTGCGCCCGGCCGCAAGATCGACCCCGGCGCGCGGTTCGACTGGCGCAGGCTGGCGCTGGGCGGGTTGTCGGTCTGGCCGGAGGCGCGGGAGGCCGAGCCCGACGCGGAAGCGTTCGACC
>JBNLCA010000654.1:0-2395 GCA_050303575.1 Paracoccaceae bacterium | reverse complement strand
GCATCCTGTCGTCCAGCGGGATCACCTCAGACCTCGCTCCAGCCCTTGGCCGCGTCCTTCAGGTGCGCCAGGAATGCCTGGACCTTGGCCGTCCGGTGCAGGTCGACATGCGTGACGAGCCATAGCGGCGTCGACCATTCGTCGCGCGGCGGCATGATCTGGACAAGGTCGGGATCGCGCGCGGCGGCGAAGACCGACATGAAGCCCAGGCCCGCCCCGGCACGCACGGCATCTGCCATCACCTCGGTCTCGGAAATGCGCCATGTCACCCGCTCGTGCGGGACGGCGCCCGCCAGCCACTTGAGGAACGGCGCCGGACTGTCATCGTCGGCGCCGACGAAATCGTGCTTCGCAAGGTCAGCGTCGGTGGCCGGCTTGCCGCGCGCCGAGACGTAGCTGCGCGCGCCGTAAAGCGCGTTGCGCAGGCGCAGGAACGGCTGGACCACGTTGTCCGGCTGCTCGGGCGGGCTGCCGGCGCGGATCGCGACATGCGCCTCTCCATATTCCAGCCGGAAGAGGCGCCGGTCGGTCAGGTAGCGCACCGAAAGGCCCGGATGGAGACGCTGGAAGGCGGCGATCGCGGGCGTCAGGAGGGGCGAGAGCGCACCGATCGAGGTGACGGCGAGTTCGCCCGCAACCTCCTCGCCGCGGCCTCGGATGCGGCTGGCGAGCTGAGTGAACTGCTCGTCGGTTGCCTGTGCCACGTAAAGCAGGTCGCGGCCCGCCTCGGTCGCCGTGTAGCCGCGTGCGTGACGCTGGAAGAGCTTTGTTCCCAAACGCTTTTCCAGAGAATCGATATGGCGGATCACCGTCGCATGGTGTACGCCAAGGACGTCGGCCGCACCGGACACGGTGCCCAGCCGAGCTACCTGGTAAGCGGTGCGGATTTCATCCCAGGCGTCGATGCCGGTTCTGTGCGAGTCCTGAGCCATGTGCGCATGAGCGCATGAGCGAAAGGGATAGGCAAGGGCCGGCGGGCGGTGCCGACGGATGGTCAGAGGACGGACGGCTGGACCCCTCTCCTCCCCGGGTTTCACGAGGTTGACGGACAGGCCGGCGCGCGCCGGCGACTAGGGAAGGGAAGCATGTCGGACTGGCTGGACGACGTGAGTGCCAGGCTCTCGCCGCGCGGGCGGTACGAGGTGCTGCGCCGCCTCGACGGCGGTCATCGCAACCTCGCGGTGCTGGTCCGGTCGGAGGCGGGTGCCCTTTTCGTCGCCAAGACGACCCGGCGCAGCGAGGCGGCTCTGGCCTGGGTTGCCCGGCTCCAGGCCGAGGCGGTGCGCGTCGGCCTTGGCGTGCCCGCCTACATGGTTGCGCCGGACGGCAGCTACGGCGCCGGCGGCATGACACTTGAGCCCTATGCCGAGGGGCGGATGGCGGCAACCGCCGACCTCGGCCGCATCCGGCGCGCGATGGCGCGGCTGCGCGAGGCGACGGCGGGCTGGCCTCAGCGGCCGGGCTTCGCCAGCGCCGCCGAGCTGATCGAGCGGGCGGCGGGGGGCGACATAGACCTGACCGCGATGCCGCCAAGGATCGCGGCGGCCTGCCGCTCCGCCTGGTTGCCGCTCCGCGGGCGGCGCGAGACGGCGGTGCACGGAGACCTGAATTCGTCCAACCTGATCATCGGCAACGGCGGCGCGATCCTCGTCGACTGGGACGAGGCCCGGCGCGACAGCCCGATCTTCGACATGGCGCCGTTCTGGCCACGCTCGACCACCGTCGCCCGAGCCCGCCTCGCCTGGGAGGTGGCAGCCGGCTGGCAGGCCGAGCCCGCCTATGCCCGCGCGCTCGCAACAAGGCTCGTCGATTCCAAGGCGGCCGAGACCCGCTGACCCGGAGCCGGGAGGTTGATATCCTTCCAGGACGTGCAGGGAATTGAACCGCGCGGAAGGCCCTTGCGACTTATGTCAGGCCGGTACGCTCGGCCGGAAGGATGGGGATAGCGATGAAGGTTCTGGAAGAGACATCCACCCGGCTGGTCATCCAGATCAGGCCGGTCGGTCTTTGGATCATGTGCATCGCGATGGCGGCGATCTTCGCCGCCTTCGGCTTCTTCGCCGGCCCGATCTTCGCGTTCTTCACCGGCAACGACCTGATCGGCAACATGATGCCCAAGGGCATCCTCGGACCGCAGCTCCTGGGCTATTCCGCCGTCATTCCCCTGGCGGTCGCGGTGTTCCTTCTGAAGACCCGCACGCTCAGCTTCGACACCGCGTCGGGCCTGATCAGAATCTCGCGGCGCGGGCTGCTGGGATCGGGCGCGGACGAGTATCCGCTCTCGTCGTTCCACGGCGCGCACCTGGCACATCGGCGCAGCCAGAACACCACGACCTACCGCGCGATCCTGATGTTCTCGGACCCGCCCGGCAACATCCAGGTCACGCCCTACGGC
>JBNLCA010000653.1:0-11180 GCA_050303575.1 Paracoccaceae bacterium | reverse complement strand
CAACTGGTCTTCGCCTCGATCATCGGCATCACCCTCTTCCACGAGGCCCTGCGCTGGAATGTCGCCGCCGGTGCCGGCCTCGTCGTCGCTGCGGGGCTCTTCACGCTCTGGCGCGCGCGGGTCCGGGCGCGCCAGTGACGGATGCGGACGACGCCGACGGCGGTTGGAGCCGCTCCGCCGGCGCCTGGATCGCCGCGCAGGGCGAGGCCGGGGACTTCGGCCGCGTTTTCGTGCTCGACCGGCCGATGATCGAACGTGTGCGGGCCTCTGGCGCGAGGACCGCGCTGGACGTCGGCTGCGGCGAGGGGCGGTTCTGCCGGGTCATGCGAGACATGGGCATCGCAACGGTCGGCATCGATCCGACCGAACGGCTGCTCGATCGGGCGCGCGCGCTCGACCCAAAGGGCGACTACCGGCTGGCGACGGCCGAAACGATGGAGGTTCCCGAGGCGGGGTTCGACCTTGTCGTGAGCTATCTTTCCCTCATCGACATCCCCGACCTTGACGCCGCGATCCGGCGCATGGCCGCCGCGCTGAGGCCCGGCGGCCGGCTCCTCATCGCGAACCTCAACCCCTACAACACCGCCGGGATGCCAGTGGGATGGCTGCCCGACGACGGTGGCTTCGTCATCGACGACTATCTCGAAGAACGCCCGATCTGGGTCGAATGGCGCGGCATCCGCATCCGGAACTGGCACCGACCGATGGCGCGTTACATGCAGGCCCTGCTTGGCGCGGGCCTGACGCTCACCCATTTCGACGAACCCGCACCGCATGGCGGCCCCGAGAAGAAGGCGCGCAAATATGCCCGCGTGCCCTATTTCCACATCATGGAATGGCAGAAGGGGTGACGGTCACCTGCGGGACGGTTAAGGTCTGTTACTGCCGTTCCGGCTGTGATTTTCGAGGCCAACTACGAGCTTGTCACCATGCGCCTTTCCCTCGCCGCTTCGCTTCTGACCGCCGTCCTCCCTGCAATGCCGGCCATGGCCCAGGAGCAGAATTGCCTGATGGGCAAGGTCACGTTCCGCAGTGACACGGTGGACCAGGTCCTGACCCTGCGCATTCATGAGCAGCCGGTCGAGGTCCCCGCTGGACTCTACGGGATCGCCGAGTTGCCGCCGCTGGGCGGTGTCCTGTCGATCTATCCGGAGCCTCGCCCGAACCGGAGGCTGGCCAATTCGGGCGCCATGGCGGCCGACATGATGAGCTTTGACGCCAGCGGAAAGGTCCTGAACCTGATGCAGGACACGACCGGGGTCGAGGTCGATCGCATGGAAAGCGGCGTCGGGATGCTCTATGCCGCCTACCTAGCCGGCGGCACGATCGAGGCGACGGGGTTCAATCACTCGACGGTAATGACCGGTTGGGACTGCATCGAATACGAGTAACCCCCGTGGCAGGGCCGGTGACGGCCGACTGGACTTTGAAGCATCCGTCGCCTACCTCTCGCCGATCATGGTGAAGCACGCTGACCCCAATTCGAAACTGATCGCCGAGAACCGCCGGGCGCGGTTCGACTATGCCATCGAGGACGACCTCGAGGCCGGCATCGTGCTGCAGGGGTCCGAGGTGAAGTCGCTGCGCCAGGGCGGCGCGAACATCGCCGAGAGCTATGCCTCGGTCGAGGACGGCGAGCTGTGGCTGATCAACGGCTACATCGCGCCCTTCGCCCAGGCCAAGACCTGGGGACACGAGGAACGGCGCAAGCGCAAGCTCCTGGTGTCACGCCGCGAACTGGCGCGGCTCTGGTCGGCGACCCAGCGCGAGGGGATGACCCTCGTGCCGCTCAGGATGTATTTCAACGACCGGGGCGTGGCGAAGCTGAAGATCGGCATCGCCAAGGGCAAGAAGCTCGCCGACAAGCGCGACACGTCCGCCAAGCGCGACTGGAACCGGCAGAAGCAAAGGCTTCTCAAGCAGGGCTAGGACTTTTGTCGATGTCCCCAAGATTTCTCCCTCAACGGGCGGGAAGAAGAGTACACTCGCCTCGCCACAGACCGTTGGGGAGGACATCGTGGAAGAACTCATCATCAGCCTGATCTCGGGCGCCGTCGGCGGCAACGCGGCCGGAGCGGCCCTGAAGAAGACCAGCCTCGGACCGCTTCTGAACTCTGTCGTCGGCGCGATCGGCGGTGCGGGCGGCGGCCAGCTCATCGCGATGCTCGGCGGTATGGGTGCCGAAGGCATGGACGTCAGCGCGATCATCAGCCAGGTCGCGGGCGGCGGAGTCGGGGGCGCGATCCTGACCGCCATCGTCGGAATGATCCGCAAGTCGATGGCGAAGTAGCGAGCCTCAGGCCGGTCGCGGCTGGATCGGTGGCGTGACGTCCGCCGGGATCGGGCAGACGTAGGGTTCGCGCTTCAGCTTGTCCGCGTGCTCGGCCCGCGCCTCAGCCAATGTCGCGGGATCGGCGAAGAGCCTCTCCGCCGTCCGCGCCATCACCTTCGCGGCATAGGTCATGCCCTTGTGCGCGGCCCCGGCCTTGCCCTGCGCGGTGATCTGCCAGGTGTGGGCGGGCGTGCCGATGGCATGGGTGGCGACAAGCGCCTCGACGGTCGGCACCGCCCAGCTGACATCGGCCACGTCGGTCGAACCGATCATCACCTCACCCCCCGGCGCCAGCGGCACGACATAGTCGCACAGGGGCTCGTCCTTGCGCGGCACCATCGCTACCTGCCGGTAGGCGTCAGCGATGTCCTTGTCGCTCAGCGTTGCCTGGATCTGGCGGGCGTAGGCGCGGTCCTCGTCGTCGAAGGGAACGCCGCCCAGTTCGTCCATCGCCGCCTGCATCACGCGGTCCATCACGTCGTTGCCCAGCATGTTCGACACCGCCGAGAAGACCTTCGCCTCGACCTCGGTGCCGGTCATCAGCGCCGCTCCGCGCGCCACGTCCTTCACCCGCTCGACGATCGAGAGCATCTCGCTGAGCGACAGCGACCGGATCGAATAGCGCACCTTCGCCAGCGCCTGCACCACGTTCGGCGCCTTGCCGCCCGCTTCGAGATAGGCGTAGTGGATGCGGGTGTCCTGCGGCACATGCTCGCGCAAATAGTTAACGCCGACCGACATCAGCTCGACCGCGTCCAGCGCCGAGCGGCCCAGGTGCGGGCTCATCGCGGCGTGGCTTGCGCGGCCCTTGAAGGTGAAATCGACCCGCGTGTTGGCCAGGCTCAGGGGGTCGTCGACCCGCGTCATCGAGGCCGGATGCCAGGTGATCGCTGCGCCCACGTCGTCGAAAAGACCCTCGCGCACCATGAAGGCCTTGGCCGCGCCGCCCTCTTCGGCCGGGCAGCCGTAATAGCGCACACGGCCGGGCGTGCCGGTCGCCGCGAGCCAGTCCTTGACCGCGCAGGCGGCGAGAAGCGCCGCTGCGCCAAGAAGGTTGTGGCCGCAGCCATGACCGTTGCCACCGGGTTCGACCTCCCGCGGCTCGGCGATCCCGGCGACCTGGCTCAGCCCCGGAAGCGCGTCGTACTCGCCCAGGATCGCGATCACCGGCCCGCCCTCGCCGGCCTCGCCGACGACCGAGGTCGGGATGCCGGCCACCCCCTCGGTCACCCGAAACCCCTTGGCCTCGAGCATCGCCTTGTGCTCACCCATCGAGCGATACTCGGTGTAGAGCGTCTCGGGCATCCCCCAGACCCGGTCGGCGAGGCCGGTCAGGTCCTCCCGATGCGCCTCGACATGGTCCCAGATCGCTGCCTCGTTCCGCATGACGGCCTCCTTCTTTGCAGCCCATCAATGCGCCTTGCCGCGGAAAGCGCAATGCTTGCCAGTCAGCGCGCCCCCGCGTAGGACTGGCGCCGCACCTTCCGACGGACAAGCGCGATGGCCTACGACGATCCGAAGACCCTGGTCTCCACCAAGTGGCTGGCCGCGCATCTGAAGTCCCCGGACCTGCGCGTGCTCGACGCCTCGTGGTACCTGCCCGACATGGGCCGCGATGGCCGCGCGGAGTACCAGGCCCGCCACATCCCTGGCGCCCGCTATTTCGATATCGACGAGATTTCCGACCTGCGCTCGGAACTGCCGCACATGGCGCCGACGGCCGAGAAGTTCATCTCCCGGATGCGCGCGATGGGCGTCGGCGACGGGCACCAGGTCGTGGTCTACGACGGCGCCGGTCTCTTTTCGGCGGCGCGGGTCTGGTGGCTCTTCCGGCTGATGGGGAAGGAAGACGTTGCGGTTCTCGACGGCGGCCTGCCGAAATGGCTGGCCGAGGGGCGCGAGACCGAGGACACGCCACCCGCGCTGCGCGACCGGCACATGACCGTCAGCCGCCAGAACCACCTCGTCAAGGACGTCACCCAGGTTGCCGCCGCCGCCAAGCTTGGCGACTGGGAGATCGTCGACGCCCGCTCGCACGGCCGCTTCACGGGCGACGAGCCCGAGCCGCGCCCCGGCCTGCGCTCGGGCCGGATTCCCGGCTCGAAAAGCGTCCATTACCGCAAGCTCCTGAACGAGGACGGCACGATGAAGTCGCCGGCCGAGCTTGCCGAGATCTTCGCAAGCGCTGGCGTCGATCCCGGGAAACCCGTCATCACCTCGTGCGGTTCGGGCGTCACGGCGGCGATCCTGTCGCTGGCGCTCGAGATCATGGGCCGGACCCATTCACTCTACGACGGGTCCTGGGCGGAATGGGGCATGTATGGCGACCTGATGGTCGAGACCGGAAAGGCATGAGATGCTGTCGAACCTGAAACCGCAGCCGGCGGACAAGATTCTCGAGCTGATGCAGCTCTACCGTGACGACCCGCGCGAGGAGAAGATCGACCTCGGCGTCGGCGTCTACAAGGACGCCGAGGGCCGGACGCCGATCATGCGCGCGGTGCGAGAAGCCGGCAAACGGCTGTGGGACGCCGAGACGACGAAGACCTATACGACGCTCCGCGGCGATCCCGCCTTTGGCGAGGCGCTCGCGGACCTGATCCTCGGCGACGCACTGCCTGCGGACCGGATCGCCTCGGTCGCGACGCCCGGCGGCACGGGCGCGGTGCGTCTTGCACTGGAACTGGCCAAGCTCGCCTCGCCCGGCGTGACCGTGTGGCTTTCGGACCCGACCTGGCCCAACCACAACGCGATGGTGAAGTATCTCGGCCTGCCGCTCAGGACCTACCGCTACTTCGACGAGGCGACGCGGGCGGTCGATTTCGACGGTATGACGGCCGACCTCGCTGGCGTGAAGGCGGGCGACGTGGTGCTGCTGCACGGCTGCTGCCACAACCCGACCGGCGCCAACCTGAACATGACGCAATGGTCCGAGGTGGCGGCGCTTCTCGAAAAGTCCGGGGCGACGGCGATGATCGACCTCGCCTACCAGGGGTTCGGCGACGGCCTCGAGGCGGACGCCGCGCCGACACGGCTTCTCGCGCAGCGGCTGCCCGAGCTTCTGATCGCCGCCTCCTGCTCGAAGAACTTCGGTGTCTATCGCGAGCGGGCGGGCCTTCTGATCGCGCTTGCCCCGTCTGCGGCCGAGCAGGCGGTGACGCAGGCGAACCTCGCGACGCTGAACCGGATGACCTATTCCTTCCCGCCCGACCATGGCGCGCGGCTGGTCACGACGGTTTTGACGGACCCCGCGCTCCGCGCCGACTGGCAGGCCGAGCTGGAAGCGGTGCGGCTCTCGATGCTGGGCCTGCGGGAACAGCTGGCCGAGGCGCTGCGCCGCGAGACCGGCTCGGACCGGTTCGGCTTTCTCGCCGCCCACCGCGGCATGTTCTCGCGCCTCGGCGCCACGCCGGAGCAGGTGGCCCGGATGCGGAGCGAGCACGGCATCTACATGGTCGGCGACTCGCGGCTGAACATTGCCGGGCTGAACGCCCGCACCGTCCCGATCCTCGCCCGCGCCATCAAGGAAGCCGGCGTCTGACCAATGCCGCGCGTTCGGGCCGGTGGGCCCGGCCGCGCTGGCGCGCGGGGCTGTCAGTGGCATCGGCTTCGCCTCGGCAGAAAGGGGGTCCTCGGACCCCCTCTTGAGCCTCCCGGCTCAATTCACCCCCGAGAGTATTTGAGAACAAAAGAAGCCGCTTCTTTTGTTCATAAATATTCCGGGGAGTCGCCGAAGGCGACGGGGCAGAGTCCCCGCCGCAGCGAAGCGGAGGCCACCAAGAAGACCGCAGCACAGCGAAGCCGCCGAATGCCCCGCACCTGCGGCGCGGCCCGGCCCAGCTGAGGAGACGGGCGAAGCCTGTCGAGGCAGCGCGAGGGGTGCCCCGTCCGCTCCCGGGCCTTTTCAATCCTCGCCGGCCCGGCCATGGTCGCCGCATGGCGGATGTCCTCATCATCGGCGGCGGCATCGCCGGCGTCTCGGCGGCAGCGCGGCTGGCGCCGCTTGGGCGGGTCGTGCTCCTCGAGGCCGAGCCGCAGCTCGGCTATCACGCCTCGGGCCGGTCGGCGGCGCTCTTCGAGGAGAATTACGGAAAGCCCGCCACCGTTGCCCTCAACCGCGCGAGCCGGGCCTGGCACGAGGCCGCCGGCACGCTCTCGGCCCGCGGCTTCATGCTGCTTGCCGGGCCGGACGAACGCGCCGGGTTCGAGCATGACACCGCAACGCTGGGCCTCACCCCGATTTCGGCCCGAGAGGCCGTCGCCCGCGTTCCGATACTGGACCCCGCACGCGTTGCCTTCGCGTCCGCCTCGGACGCGGCGAAGGACATCGACACCGATCGCCTCCTGCAGGGGTTCGCCCGCGCCGCGCGCGCCCATGGCGCCGAGATCGTCACCGGCGCCCGCGCCGAGCGGATCGAGCGGACCGCCAAGGGCTGGGCCGTCGTCACGCCGAACGGCAGCTTCGAGGGCCGGATCCTCGTCAATGCCGCCGGCGCATGGGTCGACCGGGTGGCCGCGATGGCCGGCGTTCATCCCATCGGCTTCACGCCGCTGCGCCGCTCGATGGCGCGGATCGCCGCGCCCGGGGGGCATGACCTCGCGCGCTGGCCGCTGATCATGGGCGTCGGCGAGACCTGGTACGCCAAGCCCGACGCAGGCGCGCTGATCGTCTCGCCCGCCGACGAGGACCCCGTGGAACCGCAGGACGCTTGGGCCGACGACATGGTGCTGGCCGAGGGCCTCGCCCGCTACCAGGAGTTCGTGACCGAGCCGGTGACCCGCCCCGTCGCCACCTGGGCCGGGCTCCGGACCTTCGCGCCCGACCGCACGCTGGTCATCGGGTTCGCACCGGCCGCGCCGGAATTCTTCTGGTTGGCAGGGCAGGGCGGCTACGGCATGCAATCCTCGCCCGCGGCCTCGCAGCTTGCCGCCGACCTGATCGCCGGGCGGCTGCCCGAGCTCGACGCTGCCACCGTCGCCGCCCTCTCGCCCGCGCGCTTCGGCTGACGATTGCGGGACGGCGCGGCGCGTGCCAGACTCGCGCCAGGGGAGGGACCCATGCTCGAAACGCTTGCCTTCTGCATTGTCGTCTACGATTCGGCGTCGCTGCACCTGTCGTTCTTCGAAGGCGACCTCGGCAACCGCATGGCGAGCTACGACGACGCCGAATACGAGCTTGCCGCGCGGATGGCGGCCGAGCCCGGCGCCGACGAGCGCGCGGTGCTTGTCGCCATGCAGGACGCCTATGCGCGCGCCGTGCCGCTGAGCGGAACCGAACTCGTGGACCGCATCGCAGACTGCGATGCCAAGTTCCACCCGGCCGGTCGGTGAGGGCCCGGTGATGACACGGCGGCTCGATCTGCCCGACACGGCGGCTCTGTCGGCGGCGGACGGCCCGCGCCGATCGGCCCCCTCGGCCGAACGCAACGCCGCCCCCATCCTTGTCGAGCTCTCGCGCCTTGCGCCGCCAATGGGACGCGTCCTCGAGATCGCCAGCGGCACCGGCCAGCATGCCGCGACCTTCGCCGCAGCGTTGCCGGGTCTCGACTGGCAGCCCTCGGATGTCGATCCCGAGAACTTGGCCACCATCCGCGCCTGGACGGCCGATGTGCCGAATGTCCGGCCGCCGGTCCTGTTGGACGCCGCCACGCCCGGCTGGGCCGACGCGCATCGCGGCCATGACCTCGCGCTCGTGGTGAACCTCCTTCACCTGATCCCGGCGCCTGCGGCGCAGAATGTCGTCGCCGGCATGGCCCGTGCGCTGGCCCCCGGAGGTCTGGCACTGATCTACGGGCCTTTCCGGCGGGACGGTGCGCTGACGAGCGAGGGGGACGAACGGTTCGACGCCTCGCTCCGTGCCCAGGATCCTGCCATCGGTTACAAGGATCTCGCCGATGTCGAGGGCTGGGCCGGTGCCGTGGGGCTGCGTGCCGAGGACCGGATCGAGATGCCGGCGAACAACCTTCTCCTTGCCTTCCGCCGTCCGGCTTGACGCCGGTCAAGGCGCGACAGGCAAGAGCGGGCGAGAAGCCGTCAACCCAGGAGGACCGGATGAGCTACGCCGACGATATCGCCACCACGCGCACCGAACTGCGCGCCCTGAACAAGCTGATCCCCGACGCGACAAGGGGATTCGCGACGCTGACCAAGGCGGTCAAGGACGACAGCCCGCTTACCCTGCGCGAGAAGGAGCTCGTCGCGCTCGGCATCGCCGTGGCGCAATGCTGCAAGCCCTGCATCGCCTTCCATGTCGAGGCGCTGATGAAGGCCGGCGGCACGCGCGAGGACCTGGGCGGCGTCCTCGCCATGGCGATACAGATGGGCGGCGGTCCGGCGCTGATGTATGCCGGATCAGCGCTCGGTTGCTGGGACGAGCTGGCGGCCAAGGATCAGTAGGGGATCTGGTTGCCGTTGGGATCCTCACAGCGGTAGCCCTCGGGATAGTTGACCATGCCGCCGCCGGCCGTGTGGCCGTGTGGCAGCGTTTCAGCATCAGATCATACATCTCGTCGATGCCGTGACCGCTGGTCGCCCGTCCGCCGGAGACGTCGGCGAAGCTTGCGGTGCCGGGTTGCGGCGTTGCCGGCGAGACGCCAAGGCTTCCGGGCTGGTCGGCGAAGGTCGGCGCCTGGGACAGAAGCGTGACGGACAGGGCAAGCGAGGGGATCGCGAGGCGAAGTGTCATCGGGCGTCTCCTGTTGGTGGTGAGGTCCGTGGGGCGCCCCCCGGCGGCCCGGGTTCAAATCCGCCGACCGGCCCGATCGGCTGCGCCTGACGGATGACGGGCGCGCGCTTTCGCGGCATAGTGCGGCAAAAGACGAGGCGGGCACATGCGGGCGATCGGACTGACGGCACTTTTATTGGCGGGCGGACTGGCGCTGGCCTCCTGCGGCGGCGGGCACCCGCCCGACCTGCCGCGCGCCACCGGCATTCCCGCCGCCTTCGGTGACAGCGATCCGCACGACTGGGAGGGCACGACCCCGGCCCGGCACGAGGTCCACGGTGTGGATGTCTCGCGATGGAACGGCTCGATCGACTGGCCCGAGGCGGCCCGCGCCGGCCTCTCCTTCGTCTATATCAAGGCGACCGAGGGCGGCGACCGGGCCGATCCGCTGTTCGAGGAACATTTCTCCGGCGCCCGCCGGGCCGGCCTTCCCGCCGGGGCCTACCATTTCTACTATCACTGCACCGATGCCGCGACCCAGGCGCGCTGGTTCATCGAGAACGCGCCGCGTCGCTCGGGTGCGTTGCCGCCGGTCCTTGATATCGAGTTCACGCCGACATCGCCGACCTGCCGGACCCGCCCCGATCCCGAGGAGGTGCGCAAGAACATCGCCACGTTCCAGCGCATCGTCGGCGCGCACTACGGCACGCGTCCCCTGATCTACACGACGGTCGATTTCTGGCGGGCCAACGACCTTGGCAAGCTGAACGAGGAATTCTGGCTACGCTCGGTCGCCGGGCATCCGGCCGAGACCTATCCCGGCACGCGATGGAGCTTCTGGCAATATACCGGGACGGGGCGTGTTCCCGGCGTGACGTCGGACGTGGACCTGAACGCCTTCAACGGGTCCTTCGCCGACTGGCAGGCCTGGGTGCTGAGGCGGCGGCAGAGGTAACAACTCGCCCCGGCCCGTTCGGGCGAGCTGGCCCTTCTTCGCCATCTTCGCTGACCACCACTGATCGAGGCTGGCTGCACCATGATGCGCCACGCGCAGCCGTCGCTCCGCCAACCCACGAGCCGGCGCTCGGGGATCTACCGGACCCCGATTTCCGAAAGCGCCGCCATCATCTCCGGTGGCAAACCCTTCGCCGCGCCCTTGCCGCGGGCGAGGTCGCGGGGCGTCTCCTTGGGCTCGAGGTAGCGCCATCCCTGGAACGGACGGCGCGGCACCGGTTCGGTGCGGATCACTTCGGGGTCCATGATGATGCCGCAGCGCAAGACCCCGTCGGCGCCGCGCACCTCGTCCAGCCGGACGATGCGCTGGCGGGCGAGGATCAGCCCCTTGATCACCCAGTAGAGCGAACCGCCGCCGGTCACCTCGGCCTCGCGCTTGGGCCACATCCGGGTGACATGCCGGCGCTCGCCCGTCGCGAATGGCGAGGGGTGGCTATTGTGCCACGCCAGAAGGTCCTCGACCGAGTCGGCGCCAACGCAAAGTTTCACAATATTTATGTGCCCGGCCATGCGACTCCCCCAAGTATCGTGGAGTGTAGCGCCTTGGCGCGCCGCTTCAACCGTGCCGGAAAAGTTGACCCCGACCCGCCGAAGGCATACTTTCAGTGTTCCGCAAAAGTTCACGAAGGCTTCCGCATGACCCGCTTCGCCGCCCCGATCGCCGAGGCCATCTGGGATATGAAATACAGGCTGAAGGACGCCTCGGGCCATGCGCTCGACGGCACGGTCGAGGACAGCTGGCGGCGAATCGCCCGGGCGCTGGCGGCGGTGGAGAAGACCCCCTCGGACTGGGAGGGGAAATTCTACGCCGCACTGGAAGATTTCCGCTTCCTCCCCGCCGGCCGCATCGTCGCGGGCGCGGGAACAGAACGGTCGGTCACGCTCTTCAACTGCTTCGTGGTGGGCACGATCCCGGATTCGATGTCCGGCATCTTCGAGAACCTGAAGGAAGTCGCGCTGACGATGCAGCAGGGCGGCGGCATCGGCTACGACTTCTCGACCATCCGGCCGAAGGGCGCCGAGGTGCGTGGCGTGGCGGCCGACGCCTCGGGGCCGCTCAGCTTCATGGATGTCTGGGACGCGATGTGCCGCACCATCATGTCCGCCGGCTCGCGCCGCGGCGCGATGATGGCGACGATGCGCTGCGACCATCCAGATATCGAGGACTTC
>JBNLCA010000652.1:0-17579 GCA_050303575.1 Paracoccaceae bacterium | reverse complement strand
TGTCGTTGTAGTACTGGATGCGGCCGTCGCCGTTCTTGTCTTCGAACTTCAGAAGACCGGTGACTTCCCAGTTGCGCATCCAGTCGGGCCGCTGCTCGTATTCGCCGGCCTCTGCCGAGGCACCACCCGGATAGATCGTGTCGATGATGTTCAGACGCGCCATCGCACCAACGGCCGGGGCCGTCAGGTAGAGAAGCGCGATGAACACCAGCGCCCAGCCGGCCGACGAGCGCGCATCGGCGACTTTCGGCACGGTGAAGAAGCGCACGATCACGTGCGGCAGACCGGCGGTACCGATCATCAGCGACATGGTGAACAGGAACATGTTCAGCGTCGAGGTGTGGTGTCCGGTGTAGCTGCTGAAGCCAAGATCGGTCACCACCTGGTCCAGCTTCGTCAGAAGCGGAACCGCCGACTCGGTGTGGGTCGAGAACAGGCCCAGCGACGGGATCGGGTTGCCGGTCAGCTGCAGCGAGATGAAGATCGCCGGGATCGTGTAGGCGAAGATCAGAACGACATACTGGGCGACCTGGGTGTAGGTGATGCCCTTCATGCCGCCGAGAACGGCGTAGCTGAACACGACCGCCGCACCGATGTAGAGTCCGGTGGCGTTCTCCACTTCCAGGAAGCGCGAGAACGCGATGCCGACGCCCTGCATCTGGCCGATCACGTAGGTCACCGAGGCGACGATCAGGCAGATGACCGCGACGAGGCGCGCAGTCTGGCTGTAGAACCGGTCGCCGATGAACTCGGGCACCGTGTACTTGCCGAACTTCCGCAGGTAGGGCGCAAGCAGGAGCGCGAGCAGCACGTAGCCGCCGGTCCAGCCCATCAGGAAGGTCGAGTTGTCGTAGCCGACGGCGGCGATAAGACCCGCCATCGAGATGAAGGATGCCGCCGACATCCAGTCGGCGCCGGTGGCCATGCCGTTCATGACCGGGTGGACGCCGCGACCGGCAGCGTAGAATTCGCTGGTCGTCGCCGCCCGGGCCCAGATCGCGATGCCGACATACAGCGCGAAGGATGCGCCGATAATCAGCAGGTTAAGGGTATACTGATCCATCTGTCCCGTTCCCCCTATTCGTCCACGCCGTGCTCGTGATCGATCTTGTTCATCCGCCAGACGTAGAAGAAGATCAGGATGATGAAGATGATGATCGAGCCTTGCTGGGCGAACCAGAAGCCCAGATCGGTTCCGCCGACCGGAATGCCCGAAAGCAACGGCCGAAGTAGGATGCCAAACCCGAAGGACACGATGAACCAGATGACCAGGGAGATCCTGATCAGGTTCAAGTTGGCCTTCCAGTAGGCATTAGTGGATGAGTTGTCCGCCATCTGGCGCTCTCCCTTGCTTTGCCTCCACCGAGCGGCGCCCTCATGGCGTCGCCCTCTCCCTCATGCCGATGCGCGTTTTACGATGGCGCCCAGTTCCGCGGCGATGGCGGGGATCTCTCCCATCGCATCGACGCGGGCCAGGACGCCCCGCTCCTTGTAGTACGCTATCAGCGGAGCCGTCTGCGCGTGGTAGGCCTTCAGCCTCTCCGCCACAGTTTCGGCCCTGTCGTCGGCCCGGCGCGTGAACGCCGTGCCGCCGCACTTGTCGCAAGCGCCGTCCTTGGCCGGCTGCTTGAAGATGTCGTGGTATCCCTCGCCGCAGGACGAGCAGGTGTAGCGGCCCGAGATGCGGTCAACCATCGCCGCGTCGTCGACGTCGAGCGAGACGGCTGCGTCGATCCTCTGGCCGCTCTCGCCGAGAAGACCGTCGAGTGCCTCGGCCTGGCCCGCCGTGCGCGGGAAACCGTCGAGGATGACGCCCTTCCTGACGTCCGGCTGGGCCAGCCTGTCGCGCAGGATGGCAAGCACGATCTCGTCCGAGACGAGACCACCCGCTTCCATCACCGCCTTCGCCTTCCGGCCCGCGTCGGTTCCCGCCTTGACGGCGGCCCGCAGAAGATCGCCCGTCGACAACTGCACAAGCCCGAACTGCTCTTCGAGCATTCGGGCCTGGGTCCCCTTGCCGGCGCCCGGAGGTCCGAGCAGGATGAAGACCGGTGCGCGTGTCAGGGCGCCTGCCTCCGTCATCCGCGGTTCATCCGGTTCTCGATCAGTTCCTCAACGACCGACGGATCGGCGAGCGTCGAGGTGTCGCCCAGCGCGCCGTAGTCGTTCTCGGCGATCTTCCTGAGGATCCGGCGCATGATCTTGCCCGAGCGGGTCTTGGGCAGGCCGGGCGCCCACTGGATCAGATCGGGCTTGGCGATCGGGCCGATCTCGTTCCTGACCCAGCCTTCGAGTTCCTTCCTGAGCGCGTCCGACGGCTCCTCGCCGTTCATCAGCGTGACGTAGGCGTAGATGCCCTGGCCCTTGATCGGATGCGGGTAGCCGACCACGGCGGCCTCGGCGACCTTGGCGTGGGCGACAAGCGCGGATTCGACCTCGGCGGTACCCATCCGGTGGCCCGAGACGTTGATCACGTCATCGACCCGGCCGGTGATCCAGTAGTAGCCGTCGGCGTCGCGGCGGCAGCCGTCGCCCGAGAAGTAATAGCCCTTGTACTGCTGGAAATAGGTCTCTTCGAACCGCTGGTGGTCGCCCCAGACGGTGCGCATCTGGCCGGGCCAGCTGTCCTTGATGCAAAGAACACCCTCGGCTGCGGTCTCGGTGATCTCCTCGCCCGAGGTCGGTTCGAGCAGCACCGGCTGGACGCCGAAGAAGGGCAGGGTGGCCGAGCCGGGCTTGGTCGCGATGGCGCCCGGCAGCGGCGTGATCAGGTGGCCGCCGGTCTCGGTCTGCCACCAGGTGTCGACGATCGGGCAGCGGCCCTTGCCGACGACGGTGTTGTACCAGTTCCAGGCCTCGGGGTTGATCGGTTCGCCCACGGTGCCGAGAAGCCGGACCGATGACAGGTCGGCCTTCTCGACCCACTCCGGCCCGAGCCCCATCAGCGACCGGATCGCCGTCGGCGCGGTGTAGAACTGGTTGACCTTGTGCTTCTCGCAGACCTGCCAGAAGCGGCTGGCGTCGGGATAGGTCGGCACGCCCTCGAACATCAGCGTCGTCGCGCCGTTGGCCAGCGGACCATAGACGATGTAACTGTGGCCGGTGACCCAGCCCACGTCAGCGGTGCACCAGAAGATGTCGCCCTCGTGATAGTCGAAGGTCAGCTGGTGGGTCATCGCGGCATAGACGAGGTAGCCGCCCGAAGTATGGACGACGCCCTTCGGCTTGCCGGTCGAACCCGACGTGTAAAGGATGAAGAGGGGATCCTCGGCGCCCATCTCGGCGGGCGCGCAATCGGCCGGGGCGCTCGCCATCTCGGCCTTCACGTCGACGTCGCGGCCTTCGATCCAGGTCGTCTGGTCTCCGGTATGTTTGACGACAAGGCACTTCACATGGTCGTCGCAATGCAGAAGCGCCGCATCGGCGTTCGACTTCAGCGCCGTCCGCTTGCCTCCCCGCGGAGCGGTGTCGGCGGTGATGACGACCTTCGCCTCGCTGTCGTTGATCCGGTTTGCCAGCGCATCGGGCGAAAAGCCGGCGAAGACGATCGAATGGATCGCGCCAATCCGGGCCGAGGCCAGCATGGCGTAGGCCGCTTCGGGGATCATTGGCAGGTAGATCACCACGCGGTCGCCGCGGCCGACGCCCTGGGCCTTGAGCACGTTCGCCATGCGGCAGACGTTCTCGTAAAGCTCACGATAGGTGATGTGCCGGGCCGGGGTCTTCGGATCGTCCGGTTCCCAGATGATCGCGGTCTGGTCGCCGCGCTTTTCCAGGTGCCTGTCGACGCAATTGGCCGAGACGTTCAGGGTACCGTCCTCGTACCACTTGATGTCGACCTTGCCGAACTCGAAGTTGGTGTTCTTGACCTTGGTGTAGGGCTTGATCCAGTCCAGCCGCTTGCCTTCCTTGCCCCAGAAGGCGGCCGGGTCCTCGATCGAGGCCTGGTACATGGACTTGTAGCCGTCGGCCGTGACATGCGCCTTGGCGGCGAACTCCTGCGGCACATCGTATATGACGGCACCCGCCGCCGCCTGAGCCTGCGTAGCCATGCGAATTCCTCCCTTGCTCCGGTTTCCCGATGCATGCCGGCCGGATTTACGGTCGCGGCTCTCTCCCCTTTGGCGCGAAGCATAGCGCACGCGTCAAGATTTGCATAACTGTTACGCATCACGCGTTTTTTCTGTAAATTTGTTAACGATGTCGGTAGCGATCTTGTAAATGATCGCGTTTTCGTGATCGATTTTCCGTTCTAGAACAGATGTTTGTCCTGCGCCGAGCTTGTCGATTTCGGCGATCTTCCGCCTACCAGATGATGCGAATTGCCGGACAATAGCCGCTAGAAGCTGTGAGTAACTTTGACGCGGTCCTGATTTTCATGATTCGCGCGCAACCTGAGCGGGCATCGTCAGCCGGGGGCGGAAATATCGTCCTGGGCCGTCGCGACCGACTTGATGACGGCGTGGAGGTCAAGCCCGGGCCGCAGCCCAAGCGCCTCGGCCGAGCGGCGGGTGACGCGGGCGAGAAGCGCCGTTCCGCCGGCTTCCAGCCCCACCATCACGCCCGGCCCGTCGCCGGGATGGAGCCGCGTCACCCGCGCCGAAAGGACGTTCAGCGCCGAGATGCCTTGCGGCGGCGCCAGGGCCAGCATGACGTCCTGCGCGTGGATCCTGAGCCGCACCGTCGCGCCCGGTGCGGCGTCGATGCGTGGCAGGAAGAGCCGCCCGCCTGCCGCCGCGAGCTCGGTCAGCCCGTCCGCCGCATGGGCCACGATGCGCGCCGAGACCAGCGCCCCCGCCTCGCGCAGGCCCAGATGTGGCGCGGCGCCGGGATCGGACAGGAGGTCCTCGGCCGGCCCGGCCCGCACCACCCGGCCGCGGTCGAGGATGACGATCGTGCGCGCCAGCCGCGCAACTTCGGACAGCGCGTGGCTGACATAGAGGATCGGCGTGCCGGTCTCGCGCGCCAGCCGCTCGACATAGGGCAGGATCTCGGCCTTCAGCCCGGCATCGAGCGCGGCCAGCGGCTCGTCCATCAGAAGAAGCCGCGGCCTCGCCAGAAGCGCCCGGCCGATCGCCACCCGGCTCTTCTCGCCGCCCGATAGCGCTCCGGGCCGCCGGTCGAGCAGCGGGCCGATGTCCAGAAGCCCGGCCATCCGGTCGAGGCCCGCGCCATCCGGTGCACCGAAAAGCAGGTTCTGCCGGACCGAGAGGTGCGGGAAGAGTCGCCCGTCCTGGAAGACGTAGCCTACCCGCCGCCGGTGCGGCGGCACGAAGAGCTTCGCCGCGGTATCGACCAGCACCGCGCCGCCGGCGACGATCCGGCCCGCGTTCGGGCGCAGGAGCCCGGCGACCGCGTTCACCACCGTCGTCTTGCCCGCTCCCGACCGGCCGAAGAGCGCCGTCACCCCCTCGGGCGCCTCGAAAGCGGCGTCGAGCGTGAAGTCCCCCAGCTTGTGCGTCAGCGCGACCGAAAGGCTCATGCTCCCGCCCCCCGCCGCTGAACCCGCTGAGCCAGCAGTTCCGAGACGAGGAGCGCGCCGACCGACAGGATAACCGACACGACGATCAGCCGCGCCGCGCCCGCCTCGCCGCCCGGCACCTGCAACATCCGCTGGACGGCGAGCGAAAGGGTCTGCGTCTCGCCGGGGATGTTCGAGACGAAGGTAACGGTCGCGCCGAACTCGCCCATCGCCTTGGCGAAGGCGAGGATCGCGCCGGCGACGATGCCCGGGGCCATCAGTGGCAGCGTTACCGTCAGGAACACCCGCAGCGGCGAGGCGCCCAGCGTCGCCGCCGCCGCCTCGAGCCTGGGATCGACCGCCTCGACCGCCAGCCGGATCGAGCGGACCATCAGAGGGAAGGCCATCACCGCGGCCGCCAGCGCCGCGCCGGTCCAGCGGAAGGCGAATACGAGGCCGAAGGCGCTCTCGAAGAAGGTGCCGAGCGGTCCCTGCCGGCCGAAACTCAGCAGAAGCAGGTAGCCGGTTACAACCGGCGGCAGGATCAGTGGCAGGTGCACCAGCGCGTTCACAAGCTGCCGGCCCGGAAAGTGCCCGCGCGCCAGCAGCATCGCCACCGCCACGGCGACCGGAAGGCTCGCCGCCGTCGCCCAGAGCGCGACCCATAGCGAGAGCCGTACAGCCTCCCACTCGGCTGGCGCCAGCCACGCACTCACGGGCCCGTCCTCTTTTGGTTCCAAATATTCTCGGGGGTGAATTGAGCCGCAGGCTCAAGAGGGGGCAGAAAGCCCCCTGCCGAGCGCAGCGAGGCCGGGCCCAACGGGAGGAGACGCCGCACGGCGCCGAAGACCGGCGGGAGCGCCCCCGTCACCGGTCCAGACCCAGCCAGGTGAAGCCCTCGGCCTCGAACCGTGCGCGGGCCGGGGCGGAGGCGAGATAGGCGTGGAAGCTGGCCGCGTCGGTCGCCCCGGACGCGGCCGTCAGCGCCACCGGATAGCGGATCGGCACGTGGCTTGCCTCGGGAAACCGGCCGACCACCGAGACGGCGGGCTCGGCCTTCGCGTCGGTGGCATAGACCACGCCGAGGGGCGCCGCGCCCGCTGCGACCAGCGCCAGCGCCGCGCGTACATCGTCGGTTTCGGCGAGCCGCCCGTCGACCTCGTCCCAGAGGCCGAGCGAGACCAGGGCCTCGCGCCCATAGATGCCCGCCGGCACGGCGTCGGTGAGCGCGATGGCAAGACGGCCGCCTGCCAGCATCGTTGCGAGATCGAAGCCGGGGCCGATCTCTCCCAGATCATCGCCGGGTCCCGGCCGGATCAGGACAAGGGCGTTGCCCAGAAGGTCGGTGCGTGTTCCGGCGCGGAGGAGGCCGGCATCGTCGAGCCTCTCCATCCACTCTTCGGAGGCCGAGAAGACAATATCCGCCGGGGCGCCTGCTTCGATCTGCCGGGCAAGGGCCGAGCTGGCCCCGTAGGAGATGACGACGGGCGCGCCGCCCTCGGCCTGCCAGTCCGCGGCGACGCGGTCGAGCGCGGTCTGCAGGCTCGACGCGGCGAAAACCAGCACGGACCCCTCGGCGCGGACGATCGCCGGAACGAGGGCGGCGACGAGGGCGAGGATCGGGCCAAGGCGCATGGCGCGCATTCCGCCCGGAAACCGGCGCGGACACAAGACCCGTTCAGCCGGGCCCCTGGCGCGGGCCGAGATCGCGCAGCACCGCCTGCACGGCCCGGGGAAGGGCGGTCGCGGCGCCCTCGGGCACGGCGTCGAGCGCCGCCTCGACATCCTTGACGAGGATTCCGATCGTGTTCTCGGCCGAATGGCCGTCACGCGCGAACTCGATCTCGCCGAAGCCGCTCGCGAACCAGTTCTGTCCCGACGAGGTGGCGATCAGGGCAAGGAGCCTGCCCTCGTCGATCCCCTCGGCGTCCGCCCAGTCCAGCACCAGCCGGGTCATCGCGGTGTTCGCGGCGGCAAGAAGGTTGTTCAGCACCTTTGCCGCCATGCCCGATCCGAAGGGCCCCATGCGATGGAAATGGCGCCCCATCGCCGCGAGCGCCGGTTGCAGCCGGTCGAGGTCTGCCTCGTCCCCGCCCAGCATGAACGAAAGCCGCCGCTCGCGCGCCGCGACCGAGGCGCCCGACATCGGCGCATCGACAAGCGCGATACGGCGCGGCACGCGCTCGCGCAGCGCGCGGACATAGCGCGGCGAAAGGGTCGAGGACACGGCGACCAGCGAGAGGTCGGGCGCGCGGTGAAGAAGCCCCCGCGCCGGATCGAAGAGCAGCGCGTCGGTCTCGGCCTCGTCGCGCACGACCGTGAAGACCGTCCGCAGACCGGCCCCGAAGGCGTCCGGATCGTCGCTCATCGCGGGGGCGAGCTCGCCGAACGACGAAGGGGGCCTGATATCAAGCCCCCTTGCCGGAAATCCTGTGTGAAGAAGCGCCGCGAGCATGGGCGCCCCCATGCGCCCGCATCCCGCGACGCCGATCGTCACCGCGCGATCTTCTCCTCGCGGACGAACATGTTGTCCCAGGCCCGGTCGATCAGTTCGGGCGTCATCTTGTAGGGGATCTGCTCGAACTCGCACACCGCGATCATCTGTTCGATCAGGAACATCGGGTGATAGTTCGCGTAGTTGTAGTTGATCGTCGGGTACTTGACCTTAAGCAGGTGCAGGAGCGCCTTCTCGTCCAGCGGCATGCCCTTCTTGCGCGCGACCATCGCGAAGATCTTCAGGAAATCCTCCTGCGTCGGGCCGTCGATCTTGATCTTGAAGAAGATCCGGCGAAGCGCGGCGCCGTCGAAGATCTCGTTCGGGTGGAAGTTGGTCGAGAAGATGACCAGCGTGTCGAACGGCACGACGAACTTCTCGCCCGACTGCAGCGTCAGGATGTCGTAGTTGAATTCCAGCGGCACGATCCAGCGGTTGATCAGCGCCTGCGGCGGTTCTTCCTGACGGCCAAGGTCGTCGACGATGAAGATGCCGCCCGAGGATTTCATCTGAAGGGGCGCGGTGTAGGTCCGCGCCGTCGGGTTGTAGGAGAGGTCCAGCATCGACAGCGTCAGTTCGCCGCCGGTGATGACCGAGGGCCGCTCGCAGTAAACGTAGCGGCTGTCGAAACGGTTGCTGGCACGGCGCAGCGCGGTCGGGTCCTCGGCCTGCTCCATGGCGCGCCGGTGGACGATCGGGTCGTAGACGGTGATGACCTGACCAGAATATTCGACGGCACGGGGGATGAAGATCTTGTCGCCGATGGCGTCACGGATACCGTGCGAGATCGACGACTTGCCGTTGCCAGGCGGGCCGTACATCAGGATCGACTTGCCGGCGGTCACGGCCGGGCCGATATGCTCGAGCAGCTCGTCGGGCAGGATCAGGTGCCCCATCGCGCCAAGAAGCTGTTCCTTGGTGATCTGGATGTTGCGGATCGACTGGCGCTTGATCTGCTCTTCGTACATCGCCAGCGGCACCGGCATCGCGCCGTAATATTCCGACTGCGACAGCGCGTCGAGCGCGCGGGCCTTGCCCTGCTCGGTCAGCTGGTAGCCCATCTCGCCGCCGGCATTGGCGTGCAGCGTACCCGTCGCCTCGACCATGCGCTGTGTGCGGGCGATGTCGACGATCTCTTGCGCGACCGGGATCGGCAGGCAGCAGACGCGTGCCAGTTCGCTGACCTGGTCGAGGTTCATGCGGAACATCGTCTTGATGAGGATGTCGCGCAGCGTGACCATGCTGAGCCCGGTCTCTTCCAGGTTCCGCGGCATGGGAGGTGCGGTCACGTTCGAAGTGTGGACATTCATTCCGGGTGGCCCTCGTTAAGTCGGAATTTCACCATGTTACGCCCTTTGCGGCGCATGGGGAAATGTTTCGTGGGGACAATGTCAATGAACCTTGTCGGTTCTGTGGCGGGTCCGGCGCCCTAGCCGATGGCCGAAAGCACCAGATAGAGTATCAAGGCCAGCGACAGCGCCAAACCGTAGGGAAAGATGCGCGCGCGGTTGAAACTTTCCCAGTCGGCGGTGGCGCGCTTGATCGCCGGAACCATGCCGACCAGCAGCTTGATCAGCACGGTGACGAGGCCCGAGACGGCAAGGATGACAAGGAAGTTGCCGGCATCGGCAAGTGCCACGAAGGGCGCCATCGCCGCCAGGAACTTGGCGTCGCCCGCCCCCATCTGGCCGATCATGTTCAGGATGAAGGTGATGATCAGAACGACCACGAGATGCACCCAGCGCAAGCCCCATTCCTCGAGCGGCAGGACGAACGGCCCGACGACGAGGTAGACCCCGACCAGGGCCAGGACGGCCTTGTTCGGGATCTTCATGCGCTTCAGGTCGCTCAGCGCAACCCAGATGCCGATCGGAATGACGAAGGGCAGGAACCACAGAGCCGCGGCCTGTTGCGTCATTGCCCTTCTCCTCCAGGCCTCAGTTCACCGACGCGGCCGTCGGAGCGGCACTCACGCTCGCCTGCTGTTCGAGCGTCTGGAGCGCCAGGACAGCGGCCTCGAAGTGCCGCGGGTGCGTCTCGATCGCCTCTTCCAGAAGCTCCTTGCCGATCGCGATGTCGCCCTGCTTGATCGCGGTCAGAGCCATCGTATGCAGAAGCTCGGCCCGCTCGATCTGGGTCATGTCGACGATGGGCAGCGTGTAGTTGCGCTGCGCCCCACGGGCGAGGACCATGTTGTTCTTCGCGGTGAAGAGATTGCGGTCGTACTTGAGCGCATCGTTGAACAGCCGTTCTGCACCCGGATAGTCGCCGCGGGTGAGCTTCGAGAAGCCCCAGTTGTTCAGCGTGCTCGAGGGCGTCGTCGTCAGGCCGACGGCGATCTCGTAGAAGCTGTCGGCGCGGCGCCAGTCCTTGTTGGCGTCGGCGACCATCGCCTCGAGCCGGTAGCGCTCGTAGGTCTCGTGCGTCGGCGGCACGCCGTCGAGCACCGTCTTGGCGCGGGCCCAGTCGTTGTTGCGAATGAGCGCGTCGGCGTAGGCGACCTTGTCGTCAGGCGTGGATTCAGGATGTTCGACCGTCTTGGCCCAGATGCCCACCGCCTCGGCCGGGCGCCTGGCGCGGATCAGCGACTTGCCCAGGCCGCGCATCAGGTCGATCCGGTCGGGATGTTCGCCGAGCGAGCGCCGGAAGTAGGCGACGCCTTCCTCGGGATCGGCGGAGTTTTCCATCAGGTAGCTCAGGTTCGACTGGTCGATGGCGTTGACCGCTTCCATCGCCCGTTCGACTTCCGCATCGCCCGATTTCTGACAGCCCGCCACGGCCACCGTGCCCAGAAGGCACAGCATAACAATCTTGTTCTGGCGCATTTGCCTGCGTCCCTCTTGCTGCTCGATCTATCCTTCTCAGAGGGGGGTGGAGAGCAGGAGGAACTTCCCGTTACCCCGCCGAACCAACTGGAAGGTATTATTATCTTCCGAACCATCATACGCAGGTCGGGCGAGTTTTGCTATTGCTAACCGCAGATTGTCGCGAATCTCGTCAGAATTGCCACTGTCGAGCGCGTAGGCCGTCTCGAAAACTTCCTTTGCTTCGGGGACCTTGCCCTGGCTGATCAGCGTCACGCCGAGGTTATTCCACGCGGGAACGAAGGTCTCGTCGAGCGAAATGGCCTGCCGCAGGTTCCGCTCGGCCTGGCCGAGCCGGCCTAGGCGGAGATTTGCCGATCCGATGGCCGAAAGCACGTCGGCGTTCAGACCATGCTCGGCGGCGGCGCGGTAATAGGCCTTGAGCGCCAGTTCGTATTCGCCAGCCGCCATCAGCCGGTGGCCGACGATCAGGCCGTCGACACTGTCCTGTTGGCGGGCGACGCCGGGCGCGAACGGACCGTTGCCGAGTTGCGGCCCGCAAGCCGCAACGGCGAGGCAGAGAAGGGAGACCCCGAGATACAGGCGCATCGGACGATCAGGGGCCGATGGCCACGCCGCCGCTGAAGGCCTGGATCATCGTGTACATCGACGGACCGATCAGGATGAGGATCAGCGGCGGAACCGTGAACATCATCGTGCCGAGCGTCAGCTTGGTCGGCAGCACGTTCGCCTTTTCCTCGGCGCGCATGACGCGCTTGTCCCGCATCTCGGCGGCGTAGACCCGGAGCGCGTCGGCGACGGAGGTACCGAAGCTGGCCGACTGGATCATCACCGTCACGAAGGAGGACACATCGGCGACGCCGCAGCGCTCGCCGAAGTCCTTGAGAACGGTGACGCGGTCCTTACCGGCCTTGAGCTCGTTGGCGACGGTTTCGAATTCCTCGGCCATGGCGGGGTAGCCGACCTTGGTCTCGTGCGCCACGCGGACGATAGACTGGTCAAGCGACTGGCCGGCCTCGACGCAGACCAGCATCAGGTCGAGCGCGTCTGGGAAGCCGTTGACGATTTCCTGCTCGCGGGCCTGCACCCGGCGCGTCACCCAGTAGCGGGGCAGGTAATATCCGATGAGGCCCGGGATGAGGACGCTGAGGATCATCGTCGTCGGCGAGGGATCGGATGTCGCCGCGGCGACGAGCGCATAGAGCAGGCCGATCGCCATCAGGCCCATGCCCAGCACGAACTGGACGAAGTGATAGGTACGGACCGCGCCCTTGCCGCGATAGCCCGCGCGCAACAGCTTGAGCTTGGTCGCCGAATATTCCTCCTCGTTGGTCGGTTCGAGGAAGGTGGCGAACTTGTCGAGCTTGGCACTGCGGTCGGCCGAGCGCAGGGACCGCTTGGATCCGCGTCCGGTATCCGCGCCGGCCTGCTCGCGCTTGAGCCGTTCGAGCGGGTCGACCCGGCGCTTCAGGAAGGTCGGCAGCGCCAGGATGATGAGAAGCAGCCCGAGCCCGCCGACCGCGAAGAGCGGTCCCAGGGGGCCGAGCGAGTTGGTGAGACTCTCGTTGAGTGCCTGTAGCATAGTTGCCCCCTCAGACCTTGATGTTGACCATCATGCGCATGAAGATGACGTTGGCGACAAGGAAGACGCCGACGCCGATCGCCGCCGGAATGTACATCGAGGTTTCCTTGACCTCGTCGTAATAGTCCGGCTTCAGCACGTTGATCATGATGAGTGCGCCGAAGGGGAAGACCGACAGGAACATCCCCGACCACTTGGCTTCCGCGGTGATCGCGCGGACCCGGCGGAACAGCTTGAAACGCGAGCGGACGACCTTGGAAAGGCCGTCGAGGATCTCGGCAAGGTTACCGCCCGACTGGGCCTGGATCGTCACGGCGACCGCGAGGAAGCGCAGATCCTGCATGTCCATCCGCTCGGCCAGCGCCTTCAGGCTTTCCGAGATGTCGCGGCCATAGGCAGCCTCGTCAGCGATCATCCCGAACTCGGACCCCAGCGGGTCGGGCATCTCCTTGGCCACGATGTTGATCGCGGACGAGAAGGGGTGGCCGACACGCAGCGAGCGAACCATCAGGTCGACGGCGTCGGGAAGCTGTTCCTCGACCATGCCGAGCCGCTTCTTGGCCAGGCGGTTGACCCAGAAATAGACCGCGCCGACACCCATGAAGAGCGAGACGAGGATCCGTACGCCGAGCACCGCCTCGGTGCCGACCGTCAGGCCCAGGAAGGCGACGACGGTCAGGACCATCATGAGGACGACCAGCTGGCGCGGCGAAAAGGCGACCGCCGCCTTCTGCGCCTTGTCGGCGAGAAGGGCGTAGAACGGGACGCCGCCGCCACCGATATGCTGGCTTACTTCCTTGCGGAGCTGTTCCAGGACCTGTTCGCGGCTGCCGCCCTTCTCGAGAAGTTCGAGCCGCCGGTTGACGCGGTTGTTCAGGGAGATCGATTTCCCGAAGACCGTGAGGTAGATACCCTGGACCAGTACAAGCACACCGATAAAGATGAGCCCGTAGATGATGGGTTCGGCACTGATCTGCATTGCAGTCTTCCTTACGGATCAAACGGTTCGTAGATCGACGAGGGCAGGTCGTAGCCCCACTGACGGAACCGCTCGGCGTAGGACGAGCGCACGCCGTTCGCGGTGAAGTGGCCGATGATCTTGCCCTCGGGCGTGAGGCCGACGCGCTTGTAGCGGAAGACCTCCTGCATCGAGATGACGTCGCCTTCCATGCCGGTCACCTCGACGATCGAGACCATCCGGCGCGAGCCGTCCTGCAGGCGGCTGGCCTGCACGATCAGGTTGACGGCCGAGGAGATCTGGCCGCGCAGCGCCTTCATCGGCATCTCGATACCTGCCATCGAGATCATGTTCTCAAGACGGCTGACGGCGTCGCGGGCCGAGTTGGCGTGGATCGTGGTCATCGAGCCGTCGTGGCCGGTGTTCATGGCCTGAAGCATGTCGATGACTTCCTCGCCGCGCGTCTCGCCGACGATGATGCGGTCGGGACGCATCCGCAGCGCGTTCCTCAGACAGTCGCGCTGGGTGACCGCGCCGCGGCCTTCGACGTTGGCCGGGCGGCTTTCCATCCGGCCGACATGGGTCTGCTGGAGCTGGAGTTCGGCGGTGTCCTCGATGGTCAGGATCCGCTCGGAGTTGTCGATGAAGGACGAAAGCGCGTTGAGTGTGGTCGTCTTACCCGAACCGGTACCGCCCGAGACGATGATGTTCAGGCGGGTGGCGACGGCGGCCTGGAGATAGGCGGCCATCTCTTCCGAGAAGGCGCCGAACTTCACCAGCTCGTCGATCGAGAGCTTGTCCTTCTTGAACTTACGAATGGAGACGAGCGAGCCGTCGACCGCGATCGGCGGGATCATCGCGTTGAAACGCGAACCGTCGGCAAGGCGGGCGTCGACGTAGGGGTTCGATTCATCGACGCGCCGGCCGACGGCCGACACGATCTTGTCGATGATCCTGAGAAGGTGGCGCTCGTCCTTGAAGACGGTGTCGGTGAGTTCGAGCTTGCCGAACCGTTCCACGAAGACCTGGCGCGGACCGTTGACCAAGATGTCGTTGATCGTCTCGTCCTTCAGAAGAGGCTCAAGCGGGCCAAGGCCGGTGACCTCGTCATAGAGATCCTGGACCAGCGTCGTACGCTCGTCCTTGTTCAGGACGATGGCCAGCTCTTCCAGCGACTCGCCGGCGATAGCGGCGATTTCCTGGCGCAGTTCCTGCTCGCTGGCATGTTCCAGCGCGCCGAGGTTGAGGCTGTCGAGAAGGCGGCGGTGAAGCTCGACCTTGATGTCGCTAAGCCGCTCCCGGCGCTTCTTTTCCTTGTCGGCCGAACCCACCTGCGCGGGCACGACGGGCTTCGGCGCGACCTTGAGCGGCGCCTCGGCCGTCGAGCCGGCGACTGGCTTCATCTCGGCGGCTTCCGCCTTCGGCTCAGCAGCGGCTCCACCGGCTTTCTTGTAACGCGAGAACATGGTCTATCCCCTCAGACTCATTCTGCTGCAACGGCCTTGGCCTGCGTCAGTTCGACGAGCGACTGGGCAAGCTTGGCGACTTCCTTGCGAAGCGGGTTCTTCCCGAAATTCTCCGACATGGGCTGGCCATGGTCGCCGGCCTCGGTGACCTGCAGGCCACCGTCGGGGAACTGGAGTTCGATCTTGATGTCGAGGCTCTCGGCCATCCGGCGGACGCGGGCCTTGCCGGTGAGGTCGGTGAATTTCGGCGCACGGTTGAGGATGAAGCGGAGCTTCTCGACCGGCAGTTCCTCGGCCTTGAGCGCACGGATCAGGCGCAGCGTATTCTGCGCCGAGCGCATGTCGAGCTCGAGGACGTTGAAGTAGAGGTTCGACGCGTTCAGCACCGACTCGCTCCACGGCACGACCGTCTTCGGCATGTCGATCACGATGAAGTCGAACATCCGGCGCAGCTGATCGAGGATCTTGGTCATGTCCTCGGCGGTGACGATGTCGAGCGGCAGCATGTCGGCCGGCGCGGTCAGCACGCTCAGCTTCTCGGCATAGAGCTGAAGCGCCGTCTCGGTGTTGTCGGTGTTCAGGTTCGAGGTGTCCGAGAGGAACTCGTAGACCTGCTCGCGGCGCGAGAGGTCGAGATAGGTCGCGACCGCGCCGAACTGGAGGTCGAGGTCGAGAAGGCAAACCTTCGGGGGCTTGGCCTTCTCGCCAACCGGTGTGGCGATGGCGAGTTCCCAGGCCAGGTTCACCGCGATGGTGGTCGAGCCGACGCCGCCAGCCATGCCGTGGACGGCCAGGATGGCGCCGTCGCGATCGCCCGGCTTCGGGCCGGTCGAAATCACCTCGCCATCGTCGGTCACGATCGTTCGGGGTGCCGAGGCCTTGCTGCGGATCCGGGTGATCGCCTCCTGCAGCGCGTTCTCCGGAAGCGGGTAGGGGCAGAAGTCGTCGGCGCCGCCGCGCATCAGCTGGTGCAGCGTCGAGGGTCCGACATCCTCGGCGATCAGGATGACCTTGATCTTCTTGTCCTTGGCCGTCTTGATGATCTGCTCGATCAGTTCGAGTTCGCCCTCGTCCTCGGCGTCCATGGCGACGGCCACGAATTCCAGGGCCTGGGCCTCGGGCTGGTTGAAGAAGGGCAGGGCGTCACGGAAGGTGAGGTCGCCCCAGCGTTCGCCGAGCTCCGCCTCCATGTCCTCGATCAGGAGGTCAAAGTTCTGGACATCCCGGGACACGGTGCAGGCGATGATCGCCGTCGGATCCGCACTCAGGCCCACACCACTCGCCATACTTCAGATTCCTTCCTCGATTCGGATCATGATACCATATCCCCTAAGTTCCTAGCGCGCATCGCAGAACCGGGAATCATCTGTGCATCCAAGCGTCTCGCCGCCGATCTTGAGCGGCAACTTGGGCGACAATACGACGCAGGTCGGCAGATTATCTGATCTTCAAGAACGATCAAGGGGCACGGCGGTTTCCCGTCGTGCCCCTCAGCCTTGTAAACCAGACGGTTACTCGAACTTAGCCGCCGCTGGCCGCGCTTTGCGCGTCAGCCTGTTCGCCGGTCGGAAGCTCCGTGGCGCTGGCCACGTACTCTCCGAAGATCACTTCGGCGTACTTCCCGTTCAGGCCGCCGAGGCAACGGACCTGGGCGAGACGGTAGCGCGGGAAGGCTTCCGAGCTGCCCGGGTCACGAACGACGACCGGATCGGGGACGATGTAGCCCTTGGCCTGACCGCCGCACCGGGTGGCGAGCTGGGCAAGAGTGTTGTTCATCGTCGGGTTGCCGAACCCACCTTCGTCGATCTGCGATCCGGCTTCGATTGCGCAGCCCGCCAGAGAGACGAGGGAGGCCGCGCAGAGGAGTGCTTTGAGTTTCATACGCATGGTTCCCTTACTCCATCACGTAGCCGTAGGAGCCGTTGAAGTCCTGGCGTGCGACTTCAGCAGCGGCGCCGGCGCCGGTGGCGGCGGTCGAACCGTTGACGAAGAGCCCGAACTCGCTCGGCGGCCGCACCCGGTCGGTCGGCAGGGCGATCGCCTCGCCATTCACCGGCGTCACGAGGTGCGGGGTGATTACGACCACCAGTTCCGACTGGTTGCGCTGGTAGTTCGCGCTGCGGAAGAGGGCACCGAGGATCGGGACGTCGCCGAGCCACGGAACCTGGTTGTTTTCATCGCGGAAGTCGTCCTGCAGGAGGCCGGCGATCGCGAAGCTCTGTCCGTCGCGCATTTCGACCGTGGTCGAGCTTTCGCGGCGGCGGAAGCCGTTCAGTTCACCGACCGAGATGGTTGGGTCGATCGACGAGACGGCAGCCGTAAGAGCCAGGTTGATCAGGTCGCCTTCGACGACGCGCGGGGTGAAGATCAGCTCCACGCCGAACGGCTTGAACTCGACAGTGATCGTGTCGGCGTCCTGTGCCACCGGGACTGGGTACTCGCCACCGGCCAGGAAGCGCGCCTGCTGCCCGGAGAGGGCGGTCAGGTTCGGTTCCGCGAGCGTGCGGATCAGACCGCGCGTCTCGAGAGCTTCCATGGCGATTTCGAGTTCCAGGCCGCCGATCGAGCCGGTGCCGAGGGCGAACAGGGTCGACTCGTCTGCGAGCAGGCCGCCACCGGCGCCCACGGCATTGCCGTCAGTCGCGGAAGTGACGATGCCAAGGCTCTTCGACACCGAACGGCTGACCTCGGCGAAGCGCACTTTCAGCATGACCTGCTGGGTGCCGCCCACGACCATCAGGTTCGAAACCCGATCAGGCGCATAGCGGTTGGCGAGGTCCAGGGCCCGGTCGA
>JBNLCA010000651.1:0-6224 GCA_050303575.1 Paracoccaceae bacterium | reverse complement strand
GCTGACGCCGGAATCGACCATCGCGCAGGGGACCGCCCCGCACACGGTGGGCTTCACCTCGGGCCCGGGCGGCACCGATTTCGTCCAGGAAGAATCCGGCTGGATGACGCTGATCCCGACGATCTACAACGCCGACACTCTGGGTATCCGCCCCGACCTGATCGGCCGGCCGATCGAAAGCTGGACCGAGCTTCTGAACCCCGAGTTCAAGGGCAAGGCCTCGATCCTCGACATCTCGTCGATCGGCATCATGGACGCGGCCATGGTCTGCGAGGCGATGGGCGAGGTCCAGTACGGCGACAAGGGCAACATGACCCGCGAGGAGATCGACAAGACGATGGCGATCTTCACCGAGGCGAAGAAGGCCGGCCAGTTCCGCGCCTTCTGGAAGACCTTCGACGAGAGCGTCAACCTGATGGCCTCGGGCGAGGTCGTCATCCAGTCGATGTGGTCGCCCGCGATCACCGCGGTGAAGTCGCGCGGCATCGACTGCGTCTACCAGCCGCTGAAGGAAGGCTACCGGTCGTGGGGCGGCGGCCTCGGTCTTTCGAAGTCGCTGACCGGCCTCGAGCTCGACGCGGCCTACGAATACATCAACTGGTATCTGTCGGGCTGGGTCGGCGGCTTCCTCATGCGGCAGGGCTACTACTCGGCCGTGCCCGAGACGTCGAAGGACTTCATGTCGGCCGACGAGTGGGGCTACTGGTTCGAGGGCAAGGCCGCGACCGGCGACATCACCAACCCGTTCGGCGACAAGCTGGCCGGTGCCGGCGACACGCGCGACGGCGGGTCCTTCTACGACCGGATGGGCGCGGTCGCCTGCTGGAACGCGGTCATGGACGAGAACCAGTACATGGTCCGCAAGTGGAACGAGTTCATCGCAGCCTGATCGGGGTGGCGTGACGGTTTCGCCCCCTGGCGGGGGCTACCGAAGCGGGGGGCTGCCGCCCCCCGCACCCCCCGCGAGTATTTCCGGCACAAGGAAGGCGAGAAGGAAGGACGGACGCGCATGAGTGCGACGGCAGAGACAGGGGCCGCTGGGAAAGGCCGCTCGGGCTGGCTTGGCTCGCGGCACGTCACCGGCTGGCTGCTCGCCTCGCCGCTGGCGCTGGTACTGGCCGTCTTCCTGATCCTTCCGATCTGCATGATCGTCGTGGTCAGCTTCTGGCAGGCGACCGAATTCTCGATCATCCCGGCCTTCTCGCTCGAGAATTACGAATTCCTGTTCGGATCGCCGGTCACCTACCAGGTGTTCCTGAACACGTTCAAATATGCCGCCATCACCTGGGCCATCACCCTGGTCCTGGGCTTCACCGTCGCCTACTACCTCGCCTTCCATGTCCGGTCCGAGACGACGCGGCTGACGCTGGCGCTGGTCTGCACGATCCCGTTCTGGACCTCGAACATCATCCGCATGATCTCGTGGATCCCGTTCCTGGGCCGCAACGGCATCGCCAACCAGACGCTGATCTCGATGGGCGTGGTGGACGAGCCGGTCGAGTGGCTGCTCTTCTCCGATTTCTCTGTGATCCTGGCCTTCGTGCATCTCAATACCGTCTTCATGATCGTGCCGATCCTGAACTCGATGCTGCGGATCGACCGCAGCCTGATCGAGGCCGCGCGCGATGCCGGGGCGACGGGGTTCCAGACGCTGGTCAACGTGATCATCCCGCTCTGCAAGCCGGGGATCATGATCGGCACGATCTTCGTCGTGACGCTGGTGATGGGCGATTTCATCACCGTGCGCTTCATGTCGGGCTCGCAGTCGGCGAATGTCGGCCGGCTGATCTCGAACGACATCGGGCTGCTGCAGTATCCGTCGGCGGCCGCGACGGCGGTGGTGCTGCTTGTGACCGTGCTGATCCTGATCTCGGTGCTTCTGCGGCTCGTCAACATCCGCAAGGAGCTGTGAATGGAGAAGCGGCCCGCCTCGTTCTACGTGCTGACCGCGATCTTCGCGCTCTTCGTGCTGTTCCTGTACGGGCCGACGATCACCATCGCGATCCTGTCGTTCCAGGGTCCGTCGGGCGGCCTGACCTTCCCGATGCGGGGCGTGTCGCTGCACTGGTTCGCCGACCTCTTTGCCGAGCAGGCAGTGGGCGACATCTGGGGAGCGTTCCGGCGGAGCTTCGCCCTGGGCCTGATGGTGATGGCGACGACGGTGGTCGTCTCGGTGATGGGTGGGCTGGCGTTCCGCAAGCGGTTCGCCGGATCGGGCATCCTGTTCCAGCTGGTCATCGCCAGTCTCGTCATTCCCTCGATCCTTGTCTCGCTCGGCGTCGGGCTGGTCTTCAGCCAGGGCGGGCTGGGCGTGCACTGGGCGACTTCGGGCTTCGGCTCGCAGCTGACATGGACGCTGCCCTTCGGGCTTTTGATCATGTTCGCCGTCTTCAATCGCTTCAACCCGGCCTACGAGGAGGCGGCCCGCGACCAGGGCGCGACCGCGTGGCAGACGATCTGGCATGTCGTTTTGCCGATCATCGCGCCGTCGCTTCTGGGCGTCGCGCTCTTCGGCTTCACGCTGAGCTATGACGAGTTCGCGCGGACGCTGCTGACCTCGGGCAGCCGGAACACGCTGCCGCTCGAGATCTACGGGATGACGACGAACGTCACGACGCCGGTGATCTTCGCGCTGGGCACGCTGACCACGATCTTCTCGCTGGTGATCGTGGGCACGTTCCTTCTGGCGGTTCGCATCGCCGCGCGCCGCCGCGCGCGGGCCGGTTCGGACGCCGGCAAGGGCGTCTGATGCGCCTTTGCTACATCAACCCGAACTCGACCGAGGCGATGACCGATAGCATCGTCGCCGCCGCGCGGGCGGCGGCGCCGGAACACGAGATCGCCGGGCTGACCAACCGCGCCGGGCCGCCGGCGATCCAGGGGGCCGAGGACGGGGCGGCCGCGGTTCCCGGGCTGATGGCACTGCTGCCCGCGGCCCGGGGCGCGGACGCGATCGTCATCGCCTGTTTCGACGATACCGGCCTTGCCGAGATGCGGGCGGCCGCACCTTGCCCGGTGCTGGGCATCGGCCAGTCGGCCTATGTGACCGCCGCGCTTCTTGGCCACCGCTTCTCGGTGGTGACGACGCTGGCGGTGTCGGTCCCGGTCCTTCGTGCCAACATCGAGGGGCTGGGTCTTGCCGGTCAGTGCGCGGCGATCCGGCCGACCGGCCTGCCGGTTCTTGAGGTCGAGGCGGGCGGCGATGCCGTCATCTCGCGGGTCGCCGACGAGATCGCGCGGGCCGAGGCCGAGGACGGCGTGGGCGCTGTGGTCCTCGGCTGTGCCGGGATGGCTGCGCTCAGGGCGGCCTTGCAGGCGCGGAGCCGGCTTCGCGTGATCGACGGAGTGGCCGCTTCGGCGCGGCTGGCCGCGGCTCTGGCCGAGAGACGCTGATAGCGCACAGCGCGGAGGGAAAACGACCGCCGAGGGGGCGCTGTCAGGACGCGTCCCGCGTCAGCGCCTCGGTGGTTTCGACCATGCGGCTGACGAAATCATCCGAATCATCCATCAGCGCCAGCACCGCCTTGCGGGCCGCCTGCGGCTTCCTCTGCCGGATCGCCCGCTCGATGGATTCGTGCAGGTCCTGGGCATGGCGCAGCTGGCCCGCCGCGCGGTTCACCGAGACGAAGAGGTTGTTCAGCGCCGACTCGATCAGCACGCCGAGCGGCAGGAGAAGCTCGTTCCCGGACGCTTCGAGGATGGCCAGATGGAACTCGACGTCCGCCGTGCCGCGCTCGACCATGGTGCGGGCGTTGTCCATCGCGGCGCACGCGCCGGAGATCTTCGCCATCTGCTCGTCGCTCCGGCGCTCGGCGGCCAGGGCCGCGGCCTCGGGCTCGAAGATGCGGCGAAACTGTTGCAGCGAGACGAGAAATTCCGCCCTGCCGGGCGCGTCGGCGTACCAGCCGAGGACGTCGTAATCGAGCAGGTTCCAGCGCTGGCGCGGCTCGACCCGGCTGCCGACGCGCGGGCGCGAGGTCAGAAGACCCTTGGCCGACAGGAACTTGATCGCCTCGCGCACGACCGATCGGCTGACTCCGAACTCGGCCGCCCACATCGCTTCGTTGGGCAACACCGCGCCGGTCGGAAACTCGCCGTGGACGATGCGTCGGCCGATGGCTTGTGCGACGGCGGCGTGCGCGCCGGCCGCTCCGCGAGGCAACTTTCCTCTCGGGAAGCTTGAATTGACGTTGTTCATGGCCGATCCTTCACGTCCGAGAGGTAGACGACGCCGGTCGCGAGGTCAACGCGATTGGCCTTGTTGCCACGCCATTCCCCGCATTTGTCTGACAAAAAGATTGACAACTCCGTGCTTCTCACGTCTCACTTGATGGGACCCGCGAAGGAGGGAGGAAGCCTTCGCGGAGGAGTCGAACAGGGGGGAACTATCCAATGTCCTTGCGGCGTTGCCGTTGCAGCGTTTCGTCCGCCGATTCCGACGTTTGTCGAGCGGCGGGGGCAGGGATGGATGGGGCTCCGTGCCATACGGAAAGAACAAGACATGGCTGACGTGGAATTGCGCCAGATCGGCAAGAGCTTTGGCGCGCTGGAGGTCATCAAGGGGATCGACCTCGACATCAAGCACGGCGAGTTCGTGGTGTTCGTCGGGCCCTCGGGCTGCGGAAAGTCCACGCTTCTGCGGATGATCGCAGGGCTTGAGGACATCACCGAGGGCGAGTTGCTGATCGACGACATGGTCTGCAACGACATCGCGCCGCGCGACCGGGGCATCGCGATGGTGTTCCAGAGTTACGCGCTCTACCCGCACATGACGGTCTACGAGAATGTCGGCTTCGCGCTGAAGCTTGCCAAGATCGGCAAGGACGAGCGTGACGAGAAGATTCGCGAGGCGGCGCGCATCCTGCAGATGGAGCATCTGCTGGACCGCAAGCCGGCGCAGCTTTCGGGCGGCCAGCGCCAGCGTGTCGCCATCGGCCGCGCCATCGTGCGCAATCCCAAGGTGTTCCTGTTCGACGAGCCCTTGTCGAACCTCGACGCTGCGCTTCGGGTCGACATGCGGATGGAGATCGCGCGGCTTCACAACGAGCTTGGCGCCACGATGGTCTATGTCACGCACGACCAGATCGAGGCCATGACGCTTGCCGACAAGATCGTCGTCCTCGACAAGGGCGTGGTTCAGCAGGTTGGCGCGCCGCTGGAACTCTATCACCGGCCGGCGAACCTGTTCGTGGCCGGCTTCATCGGCTCGCCCAAGATGAACCTGCTTCCGGTGTCTCTGACCGGGCAGGACGGCCGCACGGTCACCGTGAAATCCGCAAACCTGCGCGAGACGCGTTTCGACGCCGGCCCCGGTGCGGCAGCGGCGACCAAGGATCTGGTCGTCGGGGTCCGGCCGCAGGCGCTGGAGATCCTGCCGGCGGGCGAGGGCGCGATGGCGGCCGAAGTCGTGCTGGTCGAGCACCTGGGCGATCAGACCGTGGTCAGCGCGCGCCTGACCGATGGCGAACCCGTGCTGATCATCGTGCCCGGCGACCGGCATCTGAAGGCGGGCGAGAAGATCGGCCTCGGCTTCGAGGAGAACGACACGCACCTCTTCCTGGGAAGCGGGCCGCGTCTGGGCAGCCTCGCGGAAACCGAGGTCAAGGCGGACGCCCTGACATGAAGATCACCTCGGTCAAGACGGCGGCCACCCGTGGCCACTGCATGCATCTTTGGGTGAAGGTCGAGACCGACGCCGGGATCACCGGCATCGGCGAATGCGTGCATGGAGAGTACGAGGCGATTGCGCTTATCAAGTATCTCGAGCCGATGCTGGTCGGCCGCGATCCCTTCGCCATCGACGCGCTCTTCGAGCAGACCCGCCGCGGTCACGTCTTCCAGGGCGGTTTTGCCGGCGCGCTGATCACCGCGCTGACCGGCATCGAGATCGCGCTCTGGGATCTCAAGGGCAAGGCCCTGGGCGTGCCGGTCTACGAGCTGATGGGCGGCAAGTTCCGCGACAAGATCCGCGTCTATGCCGACTGCGAAGTCTCGCCCGTTCTCGACATGGCCGAGACCAAGCGCGTTGTCGACGGCGTCCTGGAGCGCGGCTTCACGGCGCTGAAGATCGACCTCGACATCTTCGCCTACGGCCATATCGGCGGCGAGACCGAGCATTACGTCAAGGATCCGTTCAACATGACGCCGAACCGGTGGGAGCACGACCGCATGGTCAGGCTCGCCGAGATGGTTGTCGAGGCGGCGGGACCCGAGGTCGAAGTGGC